>DUZM01000057.1 GCA_013349485.1 Candidatus Hydrogenedentota bacterium
CTCCTCGCTCGCGGTCGGCGCTTGCGTCAGCTTCTTTTTGCGCGCGCCCTCATCCCAACGATTCGGGTCTGTGTTTGACTTTGCGGTGTGTCGCGCCTAGTCTGGAACGTGGGACTGTGTGACGGGCCACCGGTGTGGCGCGGGGGGTTATGAGCGAGCATCTTTATTTGGAGAAAGTCAAGGCGGTATGGGACGAGCTGGAGGGGCTGGTCAACCGTGCGCGGCGACGGGGCGTCCGCGGCCTGACGGCTGAGGAGCTTGCTCGGCTCGATCGGCTCTATCGTTTGAGCACGATCCATCTCGCGCAACTCCGCGCGCGGGTCAAGAACGAAGCCATGGCCCGGCGATTGAACCGGCTCGTCGCGAAGGCGCATAGCTTCCTTTACGTTTCGCCGAGGGTGAATCCGTTGGCGCGGGTCGCGTTGTTCTACCTGAACGGGTTCGCGCGGGCCGTGTGCCGCACGGGCCGGTATCATCTTGCATCGGTGGCGTTGTTTCTCGTGGGCGCGTTGGGGGCGTACTACGCATCGGCCCGGTACCCGAGCGCGGCGTATGCTTTCTTGCCGCAAGGCGAAATTCGGCTACCGGGTTCTGGTCCGGGACAACTCCGGAGCGCTCTCGAGCATGGCCGCGATTGGGGGGGAGCGGAGAAGTTAGTCTTTGCCTCATTTCTTCTTCAGCACAACACGAAGGTGGGCTTTGTGGCCTTTGCGTCGGGCGTTCTATGCGGGGTGCCGACGGTGTTTCTAATAGTCGTGAACGGGGCGCTGTTGGGGACGTTTGCGGCCGTTCATCATCAGAACGGGATTGTGGCCGAGCTGTGGGCGTGGCTTCTGCCGCACGGCGTTACGGAACTCGGGGCCGTTATGCTGTGCGGTGGGGCCGGGCTCATGCTTGGCGTGGCGGTGTTGCGGCCGGGGTATCGAACGCGGCGCGCTAACCTGGTCGCTGCGGGCCGCGAGGCGTTGCGGCTCGTGGTCGGGGTGGTGCCTATGTTCATTTTGGCGGGTTTCATCGAGAGCTATGTCCGCCAAAGCCATATGAGTACGGGGCAACGACTGACGTTCGCGACGGCCACGGCGTTGCTCTGGACGATATACTTTGTGCTGGGGGCGGTTGTGGAAAGACGTCAGAAATTGGCTGCGGCGAGCCGCGCTGCGGATAGGATAGGCGAGCATTCCCGCCTTTGACGCGCCCGTGTATTGGTTGCCATACTTGGCTGGATCTTGAATTGTCCGCAGTCCGTTTTAGATTCTGGATTGGCGTCCGCGCCTAAGGCGCAGCGGTTTCACTCTGCATCGTGACGCAAGGAACAAGGCTATGTCGGGACGCGACAACTATGCACGGGCGATAGGGTTTAAGACGCCGGCGTATTTGCCGATCCTAATCGGTTGTGAGTTCAGCGCGTTCTACGAGCAGGACCAAGCCAAATTCGAGCGTATTCGCCAACTCCAGTCTCGCATTCCCGACGATGTACGCATGCTCGGCCCAAGCCCTAAACCCGTGGTCGAGCCGTCAACCGAAGGCGGCGTCACGCGCTGGGTGGATCACTGGGGCACGGGATGGGAGAACGACGGGCACGGCGCCAAGACGGAAATGTATCCGCTTGAGGCGGGGTATCACCTGATCGCCAACCACGCGTTTCCCGATCCCTATGCCGAGGGTCTTTTCGCGGCGGCCGAGGAGACCCTGGCGCAGCGCAAGGGTCGATATATGTTAGGCTCGGTTTGGTTTACGCTTTTCGAGCGCCTTTGGATGTTGCGGGGATTCAACAACATGCTTGTCGACCCGTACGTCGAGACGGAGAACTGGGCGGCGCTCCGAGATCGCGTCCTCGAGTACAACTTGGCCATGATTGACCAATGGATCGAGCGCAACGCGGACGGCGTCTATTTCTCCGACGACTGGGGCTCGCAGCAGGGCTTGCTCATGGAGCCCGACGATTGGCGCACGTACTACAAGCCGTCATACGAAGCTATGTTCCAGCGTGTGCGCGACGGCGGCGCCCATGTCTGGATGCACCTGTGCGGGAACGTGACCGCCATCATTCCTGACCTAATCGATATCGGCCTTAACGTGCTGAATCCTGTCCAACCGCAGGCCATGGACGTACGCGCCTTGTCGCGCGAATTCGGCGGCAAGGTATGCTTTTTCGGCGGCGCGGACGTCCAGGGCACGCTTATCTACGGCACGCCCGACGACGTAAAGCGGGAAGCGGATGAACTGGTCGAACTGTTCGGGTGTTTCAACGGCGGTTACATCGCCAGCACCAGCCACAGCATCATGCCCGAGACCCCCCTCGACAACGTCATCGCGCTTTACGAAGCCTTTCTGGCGCACAATTGATTTGGCTGAGGCCAGGCTTGCGTCGGATTTGGGGTTCTCGTGCGTTGGGCTCAGTTGTCCTGGAAACGGCCAACAGTAGCCTGTGCTTCCAGCCCGCGAATCATGGCCAGGATGGCCATGCCACTTCTTTTCATACGTCGCGCCTTGTATTTGCAGGCCTCTGCGTCGCTTCGCTACGGTTGCCTGTGATTTGTGCGGGCAAGCAGTTGAGGGGCGGCGGGGGAATTTGGTATCATCCTTCCCTTGGCGTCCTCGGTGTGCACCGCCGAGGGGCAGTGTGGCAAAGCATCTCGAAACGGACTTTTACGTTCCTGCCGTGTGACTTTTTTCGGCACGCGGCCCGTGCGGCGTGTAGGTGTTTTTAGCAGGCCGGATGCCTTGTGGATGCGTTTGTTTGGTGACGTAAGGTTTTCTGGAAGGAGGTGAATCGATTGCGGACTTACGAAGCGCTTTATATCGTCAGGCCGGATTTGGATGACGAGACAATCCAGACGGTAGCCAAGGAGGTGGAGTCGTTAGTAACCGACAACGGCGGGGCTATCGTGCGCTCGGAGATCTGGGGCAAACGTAGGTTGGCCTACGTGGTGGAGAAATTCAACGAGGGCTGTTACGTATTGCTGCGGTTCAATTCGGAGCCGGTTTTTATTGCCCGGCTCGAGAGCCATTTCCGACTCAAGGAATCCATTATTCGTTTTCTTGTAGTCCACTTCGACGCGCAAATGCTGCGGCTCGAGGCCGAACAGCAACGACGCCAGGAAGATCAACTTCGCGCGAGCGCGAGCGTCGCCCGGCGTCGTTTCGACGCGGATGAGGCGCCAGGACGCGCAGAGCGCGCGGCGCCGGCCAAAGGGGCGAAGGAAACGGAAACTGAGGAGATAAGAACCGATGTCGTCCCGGTAGCCGGGGCGGTCGCCGACAGCGACGCGGCCGTTGAGGAAGACGAAGGTAGTCAACTTTAGTGAGAGGGTAGACGGATGTCTGACCTGCGAATGCCTGATATCAACACCGTAATCCTTGCCGGGCGCCTCACGAGGGATCCGGAGCTGCGTTATCTGCCGTCCGGAACGCCGGTGTGCAAAATGGGCCTCGCCTCGACGCGATACTTCCGCAGTCAAGACGGCGAACGCCGGGAAGAGACGCTTTTTATTAATGTAACGGTGTGGAGCAAGACGGCGGAGTTCTGCGGCGAGAACCTGCGCAAAGGGCGCGCGATTGTGGTGGAGGGGCGTCTCAAGAGTGATGAGTGGGAAGACAAAACAAGCGGGCAGAAACGGAAAAGCATCGAGATCCACGGACAGCGGATTCAGTCTCTGGAGTGGGAGGATCGGGGGACCCCTTCCCCGAAACCCGAGCCGCGCGCCATTGAAGAGCCGGTGCCCGAGGACGACATCCCGTTTTAACCCGATCTAATTCGGAGAACCGTAATGGCCAAGATCAGGGCGAAAGCCAAGCTACGAGCCAGGAAGAAGAAAAGGAAGAAGAAATTAAGCAGGAACAAAGTGTGCCGGCTCACGACCGATCGGGTGGTGTACATCGACTACAAAGACGTGAGCATGCTCAAGCACTACGTCACGGAGCGGGGGAAAATCATTCCGCGCCGGATCACGGGCGCGACGGCCAAGCATCAACGCATGCTTAATCAAGCGATCAAACGGGCGCGGCAAATCGCATTGCTGCCCTTTGCGGCAGAGTGACGGCTTCTTGTTTCGAGCGGGGCGCCCCGGACGGGAGAAACGCGGTTCAGGCCGTCCTGCGCGGCGATTCTGTGTGTGGCGAAGCATCTGTTGTTGTTCGAGGGCGCGGTTGTTGATTCGGATCTTTCGCTTCGTTTGAGATGGCGGTTTGGGTGTTTCTTACTCGCGGCGCTTGGTGTTTGCGCAACAGCGCCGGCTGCGCGCGTCGTGAATATTGCATAGGCCTGGAGGGAGGTTTACAGCGTGAAAGTCATTCTTCGTGAAAGTGTCCCCGATTTGGGTGAAATGGGTCAGCTTGTCAGCGTGAAAGACGGTTATGCCCGCAACTATTTGCTGCCTCGGAAGTTGGCGGTCCGAGCCGATTCCGGCAGCGCAAAGCAGATCGAACACGAGAAAAGAATCATTGCTCGGCGCGAAGAGAAACAACGAACGGCCCTGGGCGCGCTGGCGGGCGCCCTTGGCGGCGTCACGGTCGAGCTATCGGTGCGCGCGGGGGAAGAAGAGAAAATCTTCGGCTCTGTAACCGCGCAGCATATTGCAGAAAAGCTTCGTGAGCAAGGGTACGACGTAGATCGGAAACGAATCGCGCTCGAGGAACCGATCAAAACACTCGGTGTGTACACCGTGCCCGTGCACCTGGGCAGCGGCATCGATGCGAACGTTAAGGTTTGGGTATCCGCCCAGGAGGAACCGACATAAGGTGGCTACGCGCAGCGACCCTCGACCTCTTTTCGACCGCACGCCGCCGCAGAACATTGATGCGGAACGGTCTGTACTGGGGGCGATGCTGCTTAATCCTGAAGCCGTCGGGACGGCCATCGAAATCCTGCGGGACAAACCGGCCGATGTCTTCTACGTCGAGGCGCACCAACACATCTACTCGGCGGCCGTGTCGCTGTTTCGCCGGAACTCGGCCGTTGACGCGGTCACGCTCATGGAACAGCTCAACCGGGACGATCATCTCGAGGCCGCGGGCGGGGCCAGTTATCTCGCCGACCTAACGGGGGCCGTGCCCACTTCCGCAAACGTGGAGTATTACGCGCAGATAGTGCTCGACACAGCCGTGCTGCGCAAACTCATCGGCTCTTGCTCGCGCCTTGCAGGTCGAGCCTACGAACATTCGGGCGACGTCAACGAACTGCTCGATTCGGCGGAGGCCGAAGTTTTCAGCATTGCGGAACAGCGTCAGCTTAACCCCATTTACCGGATCGGTGAACTGGTTCCGTCGGGCGTCGAACGCATCGACAAGCTTATCAAGTCACACTCGGGCATCACGGGGCTGCCGACGGGGTTCACGAAGCTGGACGAATTGCTGTCGGGCCTTCAACCGTCCGACATGGTGGTGCTCGCCGCGAGGCCGTCGGTGGGCAAAACGGCGCTCGCCCTCAATATTGCCAATCACGTTGCGCTTCATGAGCACAAGGCGGCGCTCATGTTCAGCCTCGAGATGTCGAAGGAGCAATTGACGCAGCGCCTGTTATGTCTCGAGGGCCGCATCGACACGCAGAAACTCCGGACGGGTTTCCTGGCGGGGCGCGAGTTTCCGAAACTGCAAACCGCCGCAGACAGACTGCTAAACGCAAAGATCTACATCGATGACACGCCGAACATCAGCGTTTTAGACATCCGATCAAAGGCGCGGCGGCACGCCGCGCAATACGACCTCGAGTTGATCATCGTCGATTACCTTCAACTCATGTCTGGATCGCGCCGTGCCGAGAACCGGCAGGTCGAGATATCGGAGATTTCGCGCTCGATTAAAGGGATTGCGCGGGAACTCAGCGTCCCCGTCCTGGCTTTGTCGCAACTGAGCCGCGAGGCCGAACGCGATGACACGGGGATGCCTAAGCTCCATCATCTTCGGGAATCAGGCGCCATCGAGCAGGACGCGGACGTTGTGCTCATCCTGTCCCGGCCGCAGAAACACGAAGTCGAGGGCAACGAGAACCTCATCCGGTTGTCGGTGGCCAAACAGCGCAACGGCCCGACGGGGCGCCTTGAACTGTTGTTCGAGCGCAATACGCAGCGTTTCGAGAACCTTGCGCCCGGCGATTACGGCGCTGCGCCCGGGGGCGACGCCTATGATTACGACGCGGGGTCGGACTACCTGGAACAGGACGTGCCGTTCTAGCAGTCCGACATCGACGATTCTGGTATGCTCGCGCTGAGGCGCGTTAAGCGGTTGGCAGGACGTTATTGTGAGGAGGACGGCCATGTTTCGCGGTTCCATAGTCGCCTTGGTTACGCCGTTTAAAGACGACTTCGACGTGGATTTTGACGCCTATGGACGTCTGATCGACTGGCATATCGAGCAAGGGACAAACGGGATTGTCCCGTGCGGCTGTACGGGCGAAGCCGCCACCTTGACTCACGACGAGCAGAAGGAATGCATCCGTTTCGTCGTCGAGCGCGTCGCCGGACGCTTGCCCGTCGTGGCCGGTACGGGGTCGAACAGCACGAAAGAGGCGTTGGCGCTCACGCGGCATGCCAAAGACGTGGGCGCAGACGGCGCGTTGCTGATCACGCCGTACTATAACAAGCCGACCCCGGCGGGCCAGATTGCCCACTACAGCACGATCGCAAAGGCGGTGGATATTCCCATCGTGCTGTACAACGTGCCGGGGCGAACCGGCACGAAGATGCTGCCCGAGACCATCGCCGAGCTGAGCAAGGTGGACAACGTTGTGGCCATCAAAGAGGCCTGCGGCAGCGTCGACCAAGTCTCGCAAATCCTGGCGCTTTGCGACATCATGGTCATATCCGGCGACGACAGCCTGACCCTGCCCATGATGGCGGTCGGCGCGGCCGGCGTCATCTCGGTTGCGGCCAACGTGACGCCCGGGAAGGTGGCGGGGCTCTGCGCGGAATTCCTCGAAGGCAACCTGGCTGCGGCGCGGCGCATCCACTTCGAGTTGCTCCCGTTGTTCGCGGGGATGTTCTTCGAGACGAACCCGATGCCCGTTAAGGCGTCCCTCGCCAAAATGGGTCTAATCAACAACGTTCTTCGCTTGCCGTTGACGCCGATGCAGGCCAAGACGTTCGCGCAACTCGAGCCGATCCTGAAAAACGTTGGTGCGCTCTGATAAGACATTCAACGGCCTCGAAATGACGAGTCTGCCGCGTTCAGCGATTGAGACTGGTCAGCCCGGCCGGAACAGTCCTGCGTGCCCCTTTGCTTGCCACGCTTGTCTCAATGACGCCGCCAGGAAGACCACCCCCACCGTCATTGCGAGAAGCCCCGCCTCCGGCGGGGAGCGACGCGGCAATCTGCTTCGTTTCTTGCGACTACTCTGTGCGTCTCAAAGGAGATTGCTTCGTCGAAGACTCCGCGCAATGACGCAAGAGGAAAAGCGGCGCTGGCTTTATCAGGTCATGTACTGAGTCCGACTAACGGCGCGCAGAAACGGCTTTCCGGGCGGGTATTGGAGCGCGTGTCAACGGCATCAGGGCGCCTGGACACGCCGGCTGGTGCCGGAACGCTCGGCGTGTCCTCCTCGCTGCGTTTGTCCTTTGCCCTGGCTTGTGGTAGCTTAGGCGTTGCGCGCGGCAACGGGCGTCTCGTGTGAGGGCGCCGCCCGCGTGGGGCGGAGATTGAACCAGGGAGAAGGCGGGTGGCTGGTCTTATTTCGGTTTGCGTGGGCGGGGCGTGCGGCCGGATGGGGCGCCGCATACTCGAGTTGGCGGCCGTGGCCGATGACTTCGGGATCGGCGGGGCGTTCGACCTCCCGGCGTACGATGGTCAAGCGATCGCGCTTGGGCAAGGCGGCCAGACGGTTACCGTGTCGTCGGACGCCGGGGCCGCCATCGCGAAATCGGACGTGCTGATGGATTTCACGGTGGCCGACGCGTGCGTCGAGCATGTCCGTGCCGCGACGGATGCTGGGAAACCCGCGGTGGTTGGGACCACCGGTCTCTCGGATACGCAGCAGGGCGAACTTGCCGCGATGGCCCGCGAGGTCGCGATCGTATTCGCCCCGAACATGAGCGTCGGCGTCAATCTGCTGTTCAAACTTACCGGCGACGTTGCCCGAATCCTCGGCTTGGACTATAACGTCGAGATCGTCGAGGTCCACCACAATCTGAAGAAGGACAGTCCAAGTGGGACGGCCATCCGCTTGGCCGAACGCGCCGCAGCAGCGCTCGGGCTCGACTGCGGCTCGCAGGTTATTTACGGTCGCGCGGGCATGGTCGGCGAACGGCCCAGAAACGAGATCGGCGTTCATGCGGTGCGCGGCGGCGACGTCGTGGGCGAGCACACCGTGAGTTTCATCGGTCATGGCGAGCGCATCGAATTGACTCACAGGGCGCATAGCCGCGACAACTTTGCTCGGGGCGCCCTGGTTGCGGCCCGATTTGTCGTCTCGGCTGCCCGGGGCCTCTACGACATGCAGGACGTGCTCGGCCTGAGATGACGCCACAGAATGGGCGCTCAGAAGTCAGAAGAGAGGAGTTAGCAGGCGTGGGGCGAGCGCCGTAGCGCTATTTCTCTGCTGCTCCTCGACGCGTGTCCTGGGTGCGTGCCGCCGTGCAAGCGAGCATTTCTGCGGTTTCGCGATGGTGACTGCGGAGTTGCATGGTTTTTTGCGGGAGACCCCGGCCTCTTGAGAAGAGAAGGACGCCGCCCTTGGATGCATTGCGTGAATGGTCGTTGACGCTGAAAAACCTTCTGTTGCCGGTTTTCTGTAAGCAGTGCGGCCGCTGGCTGCTCACCGAGGAGAACGGGTTCTTCTGTCCGACGTGCTGGGAACTGACTCCCCGCATCAAGCGGCCGTTCTGCACGCGTTGCGGGAGGCCGCATTCCGAAGTAGTCGGCTTCGATCGGCCGCCGAACTTCCCGTGTGCGTCATGTCGCGAGAAGCTGCCCGCGCACGTGCGGCGCATCTATGGCGCCGCACGCTACGATGGTGCTGTTTCTGAGGCGATCAAGCTGTTTAAGTTCCATGATCGACCGCGGCTCGCCGCGGTTCTCGCGGATCTGATGATCGAGTTTGCGCGTGAGAATATGGATTGCGCCGCGTACGATTTCGTCGTGCCGGTGCCGTTACACCGCGTGCGCGAGCGCGATCGCGGCTACAATCAGTCGCGGCTTCTTGCCAAGGCGTTGACGCTGGCGTTTGCACCGGCGCGGCTCGATGAATCGTTGTGCCGGATCCGTCCCACGAAAGTCCAGAGTGGCCTGGCTGATCAGAAAGCGCGGCGGGCGAACGTCATCGGGGCATTTGCCGTGGTTGGCGAATCGCCATTTCAGCACGCTACGATACTCCTCGTGGACGACGTCGTCACCACGGCCGGCACCGTATCCGAGTGTGGCGCAGCCTTGAAGCGGGCCGGGGCAGCAGAAGTGGACGTATTTGCGGCGGCCCTGGCCGCGGCCCCGGCGTGATTCCTCGGCGCCGTATGGCGCCGCCGCCCTTGTTTGTGTACCTCGGCCGGCCCATGGCGCGCGTCCGAGGGGGCTTTCCCACACATCACGCCGGGCTCCTGTGCGCAAGTGTCAATTTTCGTTGACAACGTACCCGGCAATGCGGTATAGTTTTCCTAAGTGCAATGGGTGCACACTGTTTGGAGTTCGTGAGCTACAGTCACCGATGCGTATCCAATCCCGCCGCGTGGTTTCCTAAACCGATTTCATGCTTGTTCCGGGCTGGTTACCGAGCGATACTGCTGACCACTCTCCACAGGACCAATTGGAAAAGGAAAAGGCAATGAACATCTATGTGGGAAATCTATCCTATGATACCGGCGATGCGGAGTTGCGTGAGGCTTTTGCCCGGTACGGGGACGTCGAGGAAGCGCGCGTGATCCAGGACAAGTATACGGGCCGCTCGCGCGGTTTTGGATTCGTCGAAATGCCGAATGACTCGGAAGCGAAAACCGCCATCGCGGAGCTGAACGGTACGACGTTGCAGGGCCGGACGCTCACCGTCAATGAGGCCCGTCCCCGCACGGCCCGCCGGTAGCAGCGCGACCACACGTCGCATTACTGAAGCGCACTCGAAACGAGGCGCGGGCGCCAGCCCGGCCCCGCGCCTCGCCCCGATCCGTTGCGTCTTTGCGTACACCGCGGCAATTCTCTCGTCGAGGTTCAAGCCCCTTACATCAGGGCATCGAAGATCGAGAGGTCCCATTCGTCGCGGTACTCGATGGCAATTCTGTCGTTCGCCACGAACCGAACCGGTAGCCAGATGTGGCGGGAATCGCTCAACTTTCGGGTGTTCCAGCGGTCGGCCATGAAGATGAATGCGCCGGTTCGGCCGTGCACCGGCAGCACAAAAGACCCCTGACTGTTGAAGGTGGTGTCCGCACGTTCCCCGATGCACGGGTTGCCCGTCGACTGCCACGGCCCGAGCACGTTCGTCGCTACGGCGTGTTGCGCGGCGTTGGGCTTCCACGAGGTGCACCCGGACGTTATCATGTGGTAGCGGCCGTCTTTCTTGAATAGGGCCGGCGCTTCCCGGTAGTGCCCGACGAACGCCCGAGCGCTTCTCCCGGATGTGTCCGTGCAATCGGGCGTCAACAGCGATATGCGGAGGGCTTTATTATCCTCCGAGGCGTAGATAAAATATACCTTGCCATCATCGTCTTTGAACAGCGTGCAGTCCCTGCACATTTGGCCCCCGTCAGGCCGAAATTTCCTTAGATAGGTATACGGGCCCGTGACGGTACTGGCCGTTGCGACGGCGGCTTCGTAGGATTCCTGGTGCGTTTTCCCGCTTTGGACGTAGTGAAACCACATGACATACTGGTGTGTCGCGTCGCTGTAAACGACCTTAGCGCGCTCGATCCGCAGCCCCTTGAACATGTCGTGGCCGGGGTCTTCTGAGACGGGAAGGGCGACCCCTTCATACTTCCAATTGTAAAGGTCCTTGCTCGAATAGCAGAGGACGCCGACCTCGGTGAGGTTGCCGGCGGAAGGCGGGTACTTGACGCCGGCGGGCAGGTCACTACAGTGCGTGCCGAGCCAATGGTATGCGCCCTCGGCGAACACAATGCCGCCGTGATGGGCGTTGATATGTTGTTTGCGGTTGTCGAGCCAGAGTTGTCCGACCTTGAACCGGTCATATTCGCCGTCAGGGGCGGCGCGTTTTCCGTCAGCGTCCATCCTGGTCTCTCTCCCGTCCACGGGAACGGTTTCCTTCGCCGCTTAAGCAACCGGATAGTCTGCGTTGCGCCTTCTCTTTCCCGCGAGTGTACGTGGTTTCTCTCCGGAAACCAACTTCGAGCGGCGCGACGAATTCAGTGACAACTCCGGTTTACGCGCTTTGCTTGGAGCGGGTACGGAAGGCTGCAGGGCTTCCGGACCTTCAGGTCTTTGAAACAACCGGCGCGTGCGATCGCTTGCGTGCGTTGGCTGAAGCGGGCATAATCTGCGCCACGTGTGAGCGTATTGCGCGCGGTGTTCTTGCGCCGTTGCTTTCTGGGGGATCCGTAGCGCGCGCCAATAGCCGAGAAAGGAGCTTCACCCATGAGCCGCAATCCTTGTGACTGCGTCAATACGTTTCTGGGCACCGCCGGGGACCACGGCCAGATGTACCCGGGCGCGGAGCGACCGTTCGGCCTGGTGAAAGTGGCCCCGGACACATACCCCGGGGCGGTGCGCGGCACGGCCCATTCCGGCTATGACTATGACGACCGGCGGGTCTTGGGCTTCTCGCACCTCCGCGTCAGCGGCACCGGGTGTGAAGGGGTAGGCGGAAACGTGCTGCTGCTGCCGTGCACGGCGCCAAGGAGTGGGCCGCCGGAAGGATATGCGGCGCCGTTCGATAAGCAAAGCGAGCAGTGCTGCCCGGGCTACTACGCGGTTCGGTTCGAGTCCGGCGTCTGCGCCGAACTCACGGCAACCGATCACGTAGGCGTTCACCGCTACACGTTCCCGGAGGGTTCGCGGCCTCACTTGCTGCTGGACCTCGGCAGGGGATTCAACCCGGTGTTTGACGTCCACGCTGTGGTGCGAACGAACGCCGAAATGCTCGGCGAGTTTACGTCCCGGCTGATGCTCGACTATTCCTGGTACCGCATGTTCTTCTGCATTCAGTTCCAGCTTGGCGCCGAGAAAGTGTATTTTGAGCCCGCGGGTCGGTTGGGCTGCGTCGGGGGCGGCACCGGAGATCGGCATCTTCAAGCGGTGGCCCGGTTTTCCCAAGACGATGGGCCGTTGATGGTGAAAGTCGGGCTGTCGAGTATTAGTGCAAGCCAAGCCCGGCGAAACATCCAACACGAGGCGCCGGATTGGGATTTCGATGGTGTGCGCGAGGCGTGCGCCGCCTCATGGCGCAGCATTCTGGAGCGAATCGACGTGGCCGGGGAAGATGCCCACGTCACTCAGTTCTACACGCATCTCTATCGCACTTGTCTGTCGCCGTTCAACATTCTCGAGAGTCGCGGGACCTACATGGGGGAAGATGGCGAGGAACACATTGCAGCGGGCTACACGCATTACAACGGATGGTCGCTTTGGGATTCGTATAGGACGAAGTTCTCAATATTCAGCTTCCTGACGCCGACCCGATTGCGCGACATGATGCATTCACTGGCCCTTCTGATCGAGCAGCGGAAAGGATTGCTACCCAAAACGGACGCGCCGTGCCTGCACGGCTACTCGGCGGCCCCGAATACACGGTTCGAGTTGGCGTCGACCATTCTGCTCGAGGCGTTTGCCAAGGGCATTTCGCCGGTGGACGTAGACGTCACCTACGCGGCGCTGTGTCATCTGGCGGACACGGCGTTCTTGCCCGAGCAGGAGCGGCTTGGCTACGTGCCGCGGCGTCCCGACCTAACGTGCGAATATGCTTACGACAACTGGGCCGCCGCGCAGATGGCGGAGGCGCTTGGGAGAGAGGAAGACCGCAAACGGTTCGCCGAACGCGCGGGGTTCTACCGAAACGTTTGGGACAAGGCGTTGCGGTTCTACCGGGCGCGCGATGAAGAGGGCAACTGGCTCGAGTTTCCCGACGACCCGACGGCGGTGGGCGAGAAATACGTGTACGAGGGGTCCGCGTGGCACTGGCGGTGGGCGACGGTTCACGACATTGCCGGCGTAGTGGAGTTGATGGGAGGGCGCGACGCGTTTATTCGAGAGTTGGACTATTTCTACCAAAACGATTTGCACAACCACGGCAACCAGCCCAGTATCCACGCGCCCTGGCTGTTTGCCGCGGCAGGGGCGCCGTGGCTCACGCAGAAATGGGTACGGCTCGTGCTTGACGGCACGCTGACGCATCGGTACGGCACCCACGGATTCCTGCCGGAGCCCTACGTTGGGCCGGCATTCCGCAACGCGCCGGACGGGATGATTCCTGAGATGGACGACGACGACGGGTGCATGTCCGGTTGGTATGCGTTGTCGTCCATGGGGTTGTTCCCTGTCTGCGTCGGGCGGCCGCTTTACGGCGTCGGGACGCCTTTGTTCGGCGACGTGGTCATCCACGGAGAAAACGGCAAGGACTTCCGCATCGTCGCCCGGAATCAGTCGCACGAGAACCATTTCATTCAGTCCGCCCGCCTCGATGGCGCGGAATTCGCCCGTCCTTGGCTGGCGCACCGCGAGATTGTCGAGGGCGGGACGCTCGA
>DUZM01000058.1 GCA_013349485.1 Candidatus Hydrogenedentota bacterium
ATCGGCCTGTCACTTTGGCTACCACGTCTGCAGGCCTATCGGTAGCCACCTAAGGCGCATCCTTTCTCTATGTACCCCCGCGCGCCATTTGCGTGGGCGCTTGCCGGTGCGTTCGCCGGATTGCCAAAAAGCAGCGATAAGCCCATCTCGCTCCTCCTCCCGAGGCGGGAGCCCCCGCTTGAGACGGGGGGCTGGGGTGCATCAATCCCCGCTTGTCGTTCATGTTTACCCGGTGCTTCTGTTTCGTTGCGCTTTGGCCGCCGTGGTGGTATCGTGTCTGGGTGCGTTGGTTTGAGGATTCTGCCGCAAGCGCATTCTCAGACCCTTTGATGTAAGTGTTTCTGGCGTATCTGCTTATTTCCGTGTCTAGTAATACTATACTGGAAACGCTGCGTTTCGTCAAGGAGAAAATCGCCGCGAATCTCTATATATCGGTGAGCCAGAGAATCGAGGACTGGTCTATTCGAGTCGCTTTTTGCGGCGAACGCTGCGTGTAACCGCAAGATAACGGAAAGGGCCGACCACAAACGATCCCTTTCTTGATAGGGGGCCATGGAACGATTTGAGCTTGTAACGGACTTCAAGCCCGAGGGCGATCAGCCTACGGCGATCCCTGAGCTGGTGCGGGGTCTGTGCGAAGGGCTGCCGCATCAGGTGTTGCTCGGCGTCACCGGGTCGGGCAAAACGTTCACGGTAGCGAACGTTGTGGCCGAGGTAAACCGTCCCGCGCTTGTGATTGCGCCGAATAAGATTCTTGCCGCGCAGCTCTACGGCGAATTTAAGACGCTGTTCCCCAAGAACGCCGTCGAGTATTTCGTGAGTTACTACGATTACTACCAACCGGAAGCCTATGTGCCACAAAGCGACACGTATATCGAGAAAGATGCGTCGATAAACGAACAGATCGACAAGATGCGGCACTCGGCCACACGCGCCCTGCTCACCCGGCATGACTGCATCATTGTCGCCAGCGTGTCGTGCATTTACGGCATCGGCTCGCCGGAAACGTACCGCCAATTGCATGTCGAACTCGAGACGGGCGCCGAGATGTCCCGGGAAGACCTCATCGCCGGGCTGGTAGCGATGCAATATGAACGCAACGACGTGGATTTTCACCGGGGGACGTTCCGGGTGCGCGGGGATATTGTGGACGTGTTTCCTGCGTACGAGGCCGACGTAGCGGTGCGGATCGAGTTTTTCGGCGACGAGGTCGAACGGCTCGCCGAGATCGATCCGCTGCGCGGCCTTACGCTGCGGCGTGTGGCGCGAACCGCCGTCTATCCCGGGACGCACTACGCGACCACGGCGGATAATCTCCAACGGGCGATAGAAAGCATACGGTTCGAGTTGCAGGAGCAACTCAAGGCGCTGCGCGCGGACAACAAGCTTCTGTTTGCCGAGCGTCTCGAGCAACGGACGCGCTTCGACCTCGAGATGCTCAGTGAGATCGGCTACTGCAGCGGGATCGAGAATTATGCCCGGCATCTCGACGGACGGATGCCGGGCGAACCGCCGTATACCCTTCTGGATTACGTGCCCGATGACGGCATTGTCGTCATCGATGAGAGCCACATCACGGTACCGCAGTTGGATGGCATGTACAAAGGGGATCGCGCGCGAAAGGACAAACTTGTCGAGTACGGGTTCCGCTTGCCGTCGGCGCGCGACAACCGGCCGCTCAAGTTTCATGAATTCGAGCAGCGCGTCGAACAGCGCATCTACGTCAGCGCTACGCCCGGGTCGTATGAGTTGGAAAAGAGCGAGGGTTTGATCGTCGAGCAGATTGTGCGTCCCACGGGGCTGGTGGATCCGGAGGTCGAGGTCCGCCCCGCGACGAATCAGGTCGACGACTTGCTGGACGAGATCCGCGACCGCGCGCATAAAGGGGAACGGGTGCTCGTGACGACGTTGACGAAACGGATGGCGGAAGACCTTACGGAATATTACCATGACTTGAACGTCCGGGTTCGTTATATGCACGCCGATGTGGACACCCTCGAGCGGATCGAATTGGTGCGCGCCTTACGGAAAGGGGAGTTCGACGTCCTCATCGGCATCAATCTCCTTCGCGAAGGACTCGACATCCCGGAGGTGTCTTTGGTGGCCATCCTCGACGCGGACAAGGAGGGCTATCTCCGTTCGGAGCGCAGCCTTATCCAGACCTGCGGCCGCGCCGCCCGCAATGTCAACGGCAGGATCATCATGTACGCCGACCAGACCACCGGCTCGATGGCGCGCGCGACGGATGAGATGAACCGCAGGCGCCAGAAACAGATTGCGTACAACAAGAAGCATAAGATCACTCCCCG
Organism: Candidatus Hydrogenedentota bacterium; assembly: GCA_013349485.1. GTDB lineage: Bacteria > Hydrogenedentota > Hydrogenedentia > Hydrogenedentales > SLHB01 > DUZN01. Next base: position 2,310 of record DUZM01000058.1, read on the forward strand.
TTCGATCCAAAAGGCTATCACCGACGTTCTCGAGAGCATCCACGAACGCGACTACGTCACCGTCTCGATGGCGGCCGAAGACGAGGACCTGTACGTCGCCACCCTCGATATCCCGAGCACGGTCCGGAAACTCCGGCGCCAAATGAAGCGTGCCGCCGACAAGATGGAATTCGAGATGGCCGCCGAGTACCGGGACCGCATCCTCGCCCTCGAGAAGCGGCAAATCGAGGAAGGGCTGTAGTGTATTGATTCATGCTGTTTCCATCTTATCCAAGACGGCTCGGACGCGGCGGCCCTTTTGCGGCATTGCGACGATGGCCGTAGGGAGCGACACTTGCCACGGTTGCATCAACGCTGCCGCCGAGGAACGTATATCCTATCCGTCATTGCGAGGAGCGAGTCCCCGAGCGCCGCGGCAATCACTTCTACCGCAAGCACTTGGCAGAAGTGATTGCTTCGTCGAAAGGCTCCTCGCAATGACGATCATAACACAGCTTATTTATGACGCAGACCACTAGATACCCGCAGGAACGGCAACGGCATGATCAATCGGGGTCGAACGAAACACAGATGATCATTAGGGGCGTTTGTTTCGGGAGCCCCTATCAGCGGGAGATATGAGAATGGGAAAATGGGTTGCCGTGATTGTGTGTGCCGTGGCGCTTGTCATGGTTGGCTTGTACTTTCGTAGCCGGCAGCGCCCTGAGCCTGCCGTGCCTGCGCCTGGCGAGCGTATCGGTTTTCCTGCTGCGGAACCGCAAGCCGAGGCGCGCGATACCGCAAGCCCGCAAGAGCCGCCCGCCTCCTCCAGTGTTGTACCCCAAGAGGCGCTCAAGCCGCCTGCGGAAACAGGGCCGGTGGTAGACCCGGCCCGGGAGAACGCTACCATCGAGACGGAACCATCTACGGCCGTAAAGCTGGCAGAGGCAGTACGAAAACTGCAGGAGATCGAGGACGAGCACAGCGAGCTTCTTGCGGAAAAGCGACAGGTGCAGTACGGCACTGTGCTTTCCCTGGACGATGCGCTCAAGGACGCCGTTCTAAGGGCGTTTCGGCATGCACCCAATTTCGACCGGGCGCGCCGCTCGCTTCAAGATGTCATTCAGTGGCACGAGATGCCTCAAGCATTTGCGATCGGCGCGGGAAGCTTTGTGACGAGTATCGATGCCGGTTTCAGGGAGGCCGGTTGGGATTCAATGACGTCCGGGGATGGGGATCCGTTTCCCGGCTTGGAGGCTCTTCCATATTGGGAGTGGTCCGAAGAACTTGCCTTGCCGCCTGTTGTCTTGTACCGCGAGGTCCGGGCGAGGTCCGGCATTCGCTTGTATGTGCTTCAGAACGCCATGACCGTTTGCGATCGTCACTCGTTTGGACGGGTGCGTGGTGAGCCCTATGCCCTCATCATATATACGAACGGCGATATCCGGTTTGGCAACGCTTCGAGATTCTATGGCCCTTGGCCCGACGGTACCGAGCGTATCGCACCTAGCCGGGAGAGCGGACCAGGGATAGCCGTCCTCGACATATTCGAAACCGGTGATGATGTGCCCTGGGTTGCGATAGCGAATGGCCCTCGAGGCCGAGGCCGTTACGTTGACCTCTCGTGCTACGCGTATGATAGCGCGACAGACGACTGGAAGGCGTCGAGTGGGGGGGGAGTTCTCCGACGCTCGGTGGTATACGTACGATTCGGCCACGTCCGAGTTTGAGATTTGTCTGTATAGGCCGGATACAGGAAGATACACGGAAACGTTCAACCTGCGGGAGCGAGCGCGACAGGCCTATACCCGAGAGCGTGGCCGCTGACCCCCGGAGAATGCCACGCGCATCCGTTGGCATCGGCCAGTCTTCTGGACCAGCAGCCGGGGCTGGCATCGTGTGAGGCAGCTTGGATATTGAAAACAGCCGTCATACTGTCTTTCGTCCGCCTAATGACACGCCGTTCCCGTCATTGCGAGCGAAGCGAAGCAACTTACTCGACGGCCCCCAACGACTATTCACACGACCACAAAGTGTATGGCGTCGTGGAAGTAGATTGCCGCGTCGCTCGGGGACTCGCTCCTGCTAAGGAAGTGGCATGGGCATCTTGCCCGTGAACCACGGGCTGGAAGCCCGTGCCACCTCGCTGAGACGCCTTCCTGACTTGCATCGCCGCCGCAGGCGGGCTGAAGCTCGCAATGACCGGTGGGGTGTGATTTCCTTAAGGCGGCGGCGAAGGTTGGCTGCGGTGTTGTCTTGGCCCCGTGGCTCTGCTATCGTTCGGGCTGACTGATGCTTGCGGCAAACGCTATCTAGTTTCTGTTGAGGAAAGGCCACCGATTGCGAGCCGGGAGCCCCGGTTGGTGGAACCGCGGCTTATAAGTGCTTCCGTGGCATAAGGTTTCGCCCGCGACCTTCGGGCGCAGCAAGTCCTATGAGATTAGGAGTAAAGGGCACACAGACCATCATCCTGAGCGCAGCGAAGGATCTGGATCAACGCCTAAAGCCTTGGGTGCAAGAGATTCTTCGCTTCCGCTCAGAATGACGCAAAGGGCGGTTCTTGGTGCGGAGAAACGATGAAGCCCTTTCAGCAACAGAAATTGTCTACCTTGAAAAGGTTGGGGGAATGTGTATGTTTCGAGGGAGTCTGGTCACTTTAGCGGCGTTGACGGCAGCGGTTTGCGGGGATGCTTGGGCAGACTGGGCATCGGACGATTCGTATGGCGCATTCCACGTGGTCGTGGCCGATTCGGCCTCGGCCTCGGAGAAGTTCGCCGCGCAGGAGTTCAAAAAGTACTGGCGGCTCACCACAGGCCACGACATCCCCGTACAGAACAAGCCGACCCAGGGCGTTACGGTATGGATAGGGCGCGACGGCGTACCGAGCGACCTCCTGGCAAGACTGGAACTTGAAGGACTGGGCCCGGACGGACTGTGTATTCGCACCGTCAAGGCTGGCCGTACAAAGACGGATCTCCCTGATTCCCTGCTTATCGTAGGTGGGCGGGAACGCGGGACTATGTACGGGGTGTACGAGTTCTTCGAACGGTACATGGGCGTGCGCTGGTTGGCGGCAGGCGTGACGCATATTCCGGAAGCGCCGCCCGACGGGCTGCCGAAGATCAACTACCGTTACGTACCGCAGTTCTTGCGACGACGGACGGGCTACGCTTGGGGATTCCGGGTGTCAGGCCGGGAAAAGGACGCAGACGAAATCGAGCGATTACAGAGACTGGCGTCGCATGTGCAATACGGGCTTCATGTGCACACACTGTTCACGCTGCTGCCGCCGGACAAGTACTTTGACGAGCATCCCGAGTATTACTCCGAGATCGACGGGAAACGCACCGCTGAACGCGGGCAGCTTTGCTTCAGCAACACGGACATGACGGAGGCTCTGGTCGCGGAACTCGAGGAGCGAATGCGCGCCAACCCAACGGCAAATGTGTGGAATGTGTCGCAGATGGACTGGGACGGTCACTGCGAATGCTCTGAGTGCCGCGCCATCGACGAGCGGGAAGGCGGTCACATGGCGTCGTTGTTGACGTTCATCAACCGCGTCGCAGATGCCGTCAAGGATGAGTTTCCAAACAACTACATCGAGACGCTCGCCTACCAACATACGCGGAAGCCGCCCAAGTTCATAAGACCTCGCGAAAACGTCATCATCGCTTTGTGCAATATCGAGTGTGAGTTCTCGATGCCAATGACCGACAGACGCTCCGCCGTTAACCGCGCTTTCCTCAAGGACATCAAGGGTTGGGCGAAGATTCCCTGCATCAAGTTCTTCTGGGACTATCCGGATAACGTGGTGTTCCAGGCGCCGTTTCCGAATTTCCACGTCATGCAGCCTAACATGCAGTTGTGGGCGGACTCGGGTTTCACAAGCGCCTACATCTGCAGTAATCACAACGCGAGCGAGCAGTTCGGGGCGATGAAGGCGTACTTGTTCGCAAAGCTCATGTGGAATCCCGATTGCGACTTCGACGGCCTGATGAAGGAATTCATCGACCTGTATTACGGCGAGGGCGGCCCGTACATCGAGCAGTATATCGACCTGCTCACGCAGGCCTTGCGGAAGAAGCGGGTCGAGATGGATATTTTCGATCATCTGCATTGGATCGACTACGACCTCGTTACCGAGAGCGACGCGATCTTTCAGCGCGCATTGGCCGCGGCGACGGCGCCGGAAGTCACGTTGCGCTTACGCCAGGAGTACGCATCCGTCCAATACCAGGCCATGATCGCGGCGCCAAAACTGGAGGTCGACACCGAGAAGATGTGGCTGACGGTTGTCCGGCCGCCGTGCCTGAGCTTCGATGCGTATGCACGACTGCTCGATGAGCTTGGCGTGCCGCCGGCCCAGGGGATGACGCACCGGCAGAATATCGAACGGTGGGTGGGGAGCAGAGCGCTCCCACCGAGTCGCCTCGAGTCGCCCATTGAAGTCATCGAGGACGAGCATTCCTTGCTGTGGGTCGCCCCGGCCGCGCAAGGCACGATCCTGCGATGGCGCGACAAGTCGGCAGGGGTGGAATTGCTGGATAACATCCGGAAGTACGGCAAACCTGGACATGTATTCTGGCACAAATGGCAGGAAACGAGACTTCCTCCGATAGGACCTCGCGCAGGGGCCATTGCTGAAGAATACACCGTCAAGGCCAGGCAAAAGGACGCCATCACGCTCGAAGCGGCGCTCGACAACGGCCTCGTCTTCGAACGTATTGTCAAGCTGATGCCGGATCGGCCCGGCCTCGAATACACGGCATCGGTTTTCAACCCAACCGATGCGCCTGTGTCGCCGGGGGTGAACATTCACCCGGAGTTTTACACGCATGGGGCAATTGCGCCGGAGATGTGGGCGGACACCGGCGCGGGTTGGGTGCAGTTGAACGGGGCGGTGAATCCGGACCTTAACGTGTTCGGCGCCTTTCACGACCCCAGACAGTACGTACGGTGGGCCGCCTACATTCCGACGAAACGGTTCACCCTCGTCAATGCGTTTGAGGATGAGGGGATAGCATCGCTGATGTATTTTTATAATGCGCAGCGCGAGCAGCAACATATCAATCTCGAACTCATGATGAGCCAAGAGCCTGTTCAGCCTGGAGACAAGCGCACGATTGTCGCCCGGTATTACACCTCGCGACAACACCCGAGCGCCATGCAATCGGGCAACCGGAGGGAGACGCCATGACAAAGTCCTCGGTGTTCATATTCATTTCTTTGCTTGTCGCCTCGGCGAGCGCGGCGGCCCGAGCGCCGTGGCTTTCCTCGGATTCCTACGCCGATGTCTGCGTAGTCGTGGCGGATTCCGCGTCGGATTCGGAGCAGCGCGCCGCGCAGGAGTTCGCAAAATACTGGCAGCGTTGCACCGGGCACGACGTCCTGATCGGCAATCGGCCCGAGAACGGCGTATGCGTCTGGATAGGCCGGGGCGGCGTGCCGGCCGGCCTTCTCTCAAAAGTGAAACTCGAAAGATTGGGCACGGACGGACTACACCTCCGCACGGTCAAAACCGGGAAGGTGGGCGCTAATCCGCACCTGCTGATCGTAGGGGGCCGCGAGCGCGGCACGTTGTACGGCGTGTACGAGTTTTTCGAGCGGTACATGGGGGTTCGTTGGCTGACGCCGGACGTCACGCACATTCCCGAGCCGCCTGCGTCATTGCCAAGAATCGACTACCGGTACGTGCCGCCGTTCGAGTTCCGCGACACCACGTACTACTGGTGGTTGAACCCTCACAGCGACATGGAATACGCCGATGCGGAAAAGGACGCCCTATATAACGGCATAAACCGGATCAACAGCGGCCCAAGTTTTGCGTGCCATACGTTGCACCGCCAGATTCCGCCGGACAAATACTTCGAGGACCATCCGGAATACTATTCGTTCTACGACGGGAAGCGGCACGGTCCAGTGGGGGTGCCGTGGTGGCTCGGACCGGGCGACATGCCGCCAGACATGATGACGCAGCTCTGTTTCACCAACCCAGACGTCGTGAAGCTATTGTATGAAGCCGTCGAACGCGACATCCAGAACAACCCGGCCAACAAGGAGGTTCATATCTCGCAAATGGACTGGTTTGCCTATTGCGAGTGCGAAGCGTGCGCCGCCATCGACGCGCGCGAAGAATCGCATATGGGGTCGGTGTTGACGGCGCTCAATCAGATCGCGGACTGGCTGGCCGAGGAGCATCCCGGCTATTCGCTCGAGACGCTTGCGTACCTGTACACCCGGAAGCCGCCCAAATATCTGCGGCCCCGCGACAACGTCATCATCAAGCTGTGCAGCATCGAGTGCGATTTCGGCCGGCCGCTCGACGACTCGAGTTCTGCGTTGAACCGGCCGTTTGTCGAGGACATCAGGAAATGGTCGAAGGTGGCCAAGCGATTGCACGTCTGGGATTACACGCCCAATTACACCTACGCACAGATACCCCATCCGAATTTCCACGTGTTGCAGCCGAACGCGCAGTTCTTCATGGAACACAAGGTAAAGGGCCTTTTCGAGCAGGGCTTCGAGAGGCGCGGGTGCGAATCCGAGCCGCTGCGCGCTTACATGATTCACAAATTGTTGTGGAATCCGCTTGCCGACGGCGAGGCGATCAAGGACGAATTCATCGACCTCTACTACCAAGCCGCGGCGCCGTATATCAGGCAATACATCCGTCTTCTCACGAAGAGGGTCCAAGAAAGCGGCCTGCCGCTTCCGTGTTTCAACAACGGGGAGTGGCTGGATTTCGACACCGTTGTCGAAGCCGACCGCTTGTTCCAAAAGGCCTTCGCAGCCGCGCCGTCCGACCCGATCCGGCGGCGCGTGGATCGGGCGTATTTGCCGGTGCAGTGCGCGGCACTGATCTGTCCACCGCGCGTGACGCTTTCGGCCGGGAGGTTTGTCGTCGAGCGGCCCCCGAGTCTGACCTATAAAGCGTACGCCGAGCGCGTCAAAGCGATTGGCACAAGACCCGACCCGCACGGATACGACCCGCTCAAGATCCTATCGGCCCTTGTCCAAGGCAAGACACCTTCTCGGCGCCAAGAGTCTTCGCTTGAGATCCTCGAGAACGAATACGTCGCCTTATGGATAGCGCCCCAACTATACGGCGCCGTGGTCCGTTGGCAGGACAAAGCATTTGGGGTGGAACTGCTGCGGGGCTACGAACATTTCGGCGCCCTACCGACGATCTGGCGCGAGTATACCCATACGCCGCCGATAGGCCAACCCATCGCGGAGGCTTTTGAGGTCATCGAGCGGGACCCAAACACGATCGCGCTTCAGGCGAAGCTTGATGACGGGCTGACCGTCACAAAGCGCTTGACGCTCAGTTCCGATTCGAGCGTGGTCGAGTTCGCGCTCACCATCCAGAACGAATCCGACAAGGCGGTCGTGCCCCTCATCAAGAGCGTGCCCGAGTTCTTCACCCAGGGGGCCGTTCACCCGGAGGTGTGGACGGAACTGGACGGGCAATGGCAACAGATGAATCCCGAACCCGCGCCGTCCCGCCTCGAGCTGCTGCCCGAGGAAGACTACACAAGACTGGCCGTGCGTTTCCCGAAAGCCAAGTTGACGTTGGTCAGCGAGTTTACGCCGGGCGAGGCGCGGCCCCTTCTGTTCGCCTATCGGTCGGAAGACCCGTACAACCAACTCAATCTCGACGTGCTGCCCGACCAGGCCCCGCTCGATCCCGGCGCCAGTCGGACCGCCACCGTCCGCTATTTGCTTACGAGGAAAAGGCCACATCAACTTAAATGACCCTCGGCTCTGCCGAGGATCAGCTGAGCAAGGGCCTGACGCGCGAGAAACCCGTAATCGAGCGCGGCAGCATTCCTTTTTCTGGCGATTTCGTCCCTCTGCGTTGACATTTAGAGTAGAATGAACTGATCGGATGTTCGCGCTGTCTGGGATGGTGTTCGATGGCTCCGTCAGATGCTGCATTACTCGAGAAATGGGCCGCAACGCGCGATGCGGATGCCTTTGCGGAGATCGTGTCGCGTCATTCGGCCATGGTGTACGGGACCTGCAAACGGATTCTGGGAAACCCGGCCGATGCAGAAGACGCGGCCCAGGAATGCTTCATTGATCTCGCCCAAAGCAGGGCGCCCGTGAAGCGTTCGTTGCCTGGCTGGTTGCATACCGTCGCCACGCGACGCGCCCTGAACAAGCTGAAGGCCGAGACACGGCGCAAGCGGCGCGAGGCCCGGTTCGCTGCAAAGGCCGGCCGCGTGAGCGAGCCGACATGGGGCGACCTGCGCGCGTACGTGGACGAGGCGATTGACAAGCTACCCCAGAAACTTCGGGAGCCTGTCGTTCGCCGATTTCTCGAGGGCCAAACCCACGAAGCCATCGCCCACGATCTCGCCATTCCGCGCTCGACGGTTCAATACCGGCTCGAGAAGGGCCTCGAAGAACTTAGGAAATCCCTCAAGAGACGCGGGTTGCACGTCGCCACATCTTCACTTACGGCCATGGTATGCGCTAATGCGGCCGACGCCGCGCCCGCCTCGCTCACTGCAGAACTCGGGAAACTGGCCATCGCCATGTCGTCGGCTGGCCCCGTGAGCACAGCGGCGGCAACGGGCGCCGCGGCAATATCACACCTGGGTGTTATGGGAGGACTTGCGGTTATGAGTAAGAAGACGCTGATTGGACTGGTGGCGCTTCTGCTCGCGGCGGTGTTTCTGTTCTCGATGTATCTGCGCTTGACAAAGGAAACGCCGCCCGCAATAGACCTGGCGTCGGGTACGGAATCCGGCGATTCGTCCCCGCTTGACGCGTCGCCGCCCGAATACTCTGGCGCCGAAGACTCGGCGCCAGAGGAGATCGAAACGCCTCAGTCAGAGCCTCGGACAAACGCAGAAACCGCACCTGCCCCGGATGACGCGTTCGAGGAGGACGCAAAGAGCGGAGTCGACACAGATGACAAGGCAGGAGACTCGGACGCCATCAGCGGACGCGTCGTTGATGCCCAAGGCCATCCCGTTGCGTCTGCAAGGGTGGTTTCCGCAGTTGTGGACACACAGGAAACTTCGTCCGAAACGATGACGGACGCGGCCGGCGAATTCATCCTGGCCGACCTGCAAGAAGGCGCCTATAACCTTGCCGCTGTCAAGAAAGAAAGCGGCATGGGCTATGTCCAGGATGTGTCGCCCGGCGCGACGGACGTTGTCATTACCCTCGAGCCGGGAGGCACGATCAGCGGCCAAGTCTACGATCAGGCCACGGGGGCGGGCTTGGAAGGAATCGTCGTGGGCGCGGCCGAGGTCAACGGAGAGGTGCACGCCATGTCGGCGCCGCTTCTCGGGCAGCTCGAGCAGACAACGGGGCCCGAGGGCCGCTATGAACTTGCTGTGACTGCCCAGCGCCCGCACGTCGTATCTGTCCATGACGCGGGCGCATACATCATGCCCCCGCCCTATCCGGAAGAAATCACACTCGAGCAAAACGATAAGATCGAAGGAATTGACTTTGCCCTGTCACGAGGCGGTGCCATCTTCGGGAAGGTAGTTGATCCTGACGGCGGAGGCGTGCCAGGAGCCACTGTTACTTTGCTACGTTTGTCTGGTCAAGGCTTCGACTATGCAACTTGCGGCACGGCAGGTACGTTCGAGTTTGTTGGCCTCCCCGTAGGACAGACGTACACGGTGGTCGCGCATCACCACGCACACGGCGCGTCTCCCGGACTCCGAATCGATATGCCTGTGGGCGTCGACGTCACCGGAGTCGAACTCGAGTTGGCAGACGGCAATACGGTGTATGGACAAGTAGTCGATGCCAACGGCAGCGGCCTGGCGAACGTGACAGTCCACCTCATGCGGTCCTACACGGATGCGGGGGGCTACGGCATGGGCTACGGTTCGCCAGCAACTTCGGATGACGGCGGTTTCTTTGAGTTTGCGCACGTTGTGCCGGGGGATTATATCACCGGGGTCAGAACGGATTGGGTTCAACAAATCAGCGGTGTGCGTTTCACAATGCCGGAGGAAGGAGACTACGAAGGCCTGCTCATTCCCGTGAAGGCCAAAGAGGAAGGCTTCATCAGCGGCCGCGTTACTGACGCGGCAGGCAAGCCGGTTTCAGGCGCAACAGTACGGGCTGCTGCATACGAAGAGCATCTGTGGGGGCATTCCATAACGTCAGCGGACGGTGCATTCACTATTGAATACCTCGGCGGCGCCGAGAAGTGCCAGGTCGAGGCGCTTGCGCCGGGTTACGCGGAAGCGAAGCTAGGCGAAGTAGCCGTCAATACCGCCAACCTGAATATTGTGCTGCACAAACCGGGCCGTATCCAAGGCCAAATCATCGAGAGGGCCTCGGGCGACCCAATCATGCAATTCGAGGTGCGCATTGCGACGTATCAACATCCTTTATATGGCGAAATCCCGTACCACAATATCTGGAAACAGTTCACGTCTGAAACGGGCGAATTCGTACTAGCCGAGCTGCCGCCGAACACGTATACCATCCAGGCGCGCGCCAGGGGCTACTCAACCGCCACAAGCGCCGCCATCGAGGTGCTGCCCAGCCAGACTACCGGCGACGTTGTCCTGCGGCTGGACACCGGCGCTAGCATAACCGGGACAGTTACGGATCGAGACGGCGCGCCTCTCGAAGGCATCCGCGTCGCCCCGTGGGAGGGGAACCTCAGCCCATACATGCTTCAGCATGCCGGGGCGGGTTCTTACGCGATGACGGACGACGCGGGCCGGTTCAGGCTCGACGGCCTGTCGCCCGGCGACACGGTCAATCTTGCGGCCTGGGGCGCCGGCTATGCAACCGCCGCCATAGTCGACCTACGACTTGCCGACGAGAGCACGGATGTCTCGTTCACCGTCGGCCCGGAAGGACGAATCGAGGGCTTTATCCAAGGGCACTCTCAAGGGTCGGAGAGAATCAGCGTCGCGGTCCGGGCAGTAGCGCCTCCTTTGCCCCTCCTACTGATCGCACAGGCGGCCGCCGACGGGCACTATGCGGTATCGGGACTCCCCACGGGCACGTATGACGTCATGTTAGTCCGCATGCTCGGACAGCGAGCACAAACCTGCTCGGCCGGCAGCGCCGACGTCATCGAAGGCCAGACCACGGAGCTGCACATTCAGGACGGCGAAGACGATCACGCCGAATGAGACTCCGTCTCCAGTTTCCGTGCAGTACCCCCAAGAAGAGGCCTTCTACATTGTAGACGTCCGTGGTAATGTGAACCGGTTCGCAGCCGACTCGGGGGGCTTTGCCGTCGTTTCTCCCGCTTTCAACAGCCGACCTCAGATTCTGCATTTGCGGCTTGGCTGCGCGCTGCGTCATAGG
>DUZM01000059.1 GCA_013349485.1 Candidatus Hydrogenedentota bacterium
CGCTCGTCTATTTCGCGATGGGCAGCTCGGGGAAACCCAGACTCGTCGCGGACATCATCGAGGGGTTCGAGGGCAAACCCTACCGCGTCATCGCGCCTGTCAAAGGCCTTATCGAGAACATGCACGTCAAGGTCCCTCCCAACGTGATCGTGACGGGTTTCTTGCCGGCGCATAAGGTGAACCCAATGGCGGATCTGTCCGTCATCCATGGAGGGCAAAACACCGTGATGAACGCCTGTCTCTCCGGGACCCCCATTGTGGGCATGGGAATGCATCCGGAGCAGGAGGCCAACTTAGAGGCTTGTGTCAGGAAGGGCTTTGCCATTCGCTTGAACAAATGGCGCGACGCGGCTTCCGATGTACTTGCCGCGATAGACAGACTCCTCGGCGATGACGCGGCTAAGGAGAAAGTCAAGGTCTTCCAAGCGGAACTCGAGAAGTGGGATGGCCCTCAGAACGCCGCCGCGTTCCTCAGCGAGACATTTGGCACCGACTAGCGGCCCTTCGACCGGCCGAGGGCCTGTTCTGGCGGGAGATTCGGAGAGACACGGCAGATTCGGACGTATGCCATGAATTGCCCCCGTGTGGTATACTCCGATTGATCACCAGTAACAGGGTAAGGTCGTTTCGGGCAGGGGGGCGCCGGTAGACCTCATCGCCAGTTAGGACGATTCGACATTGACTGATGTCATAGATAATGCGACGCCGAAACAGGATTCCCAGCGCGCGTCTTTACTCGACGGAATCAACCGGCCGGGGGATCTCAAAGCGCTTTCCCTCGAGCAGCTGGCGAATCTGGCGGAGGAAATCCGTGCGCGAATCATCACGACGGTCTCGAAGAATGGCGGCCACCTCTCCTCGCCGCTCGGCGCCGTCGAATTGACCTTGGCCATCCACCATGTCTTTGATACGGAGAAGGATCTGGTGGTCTGGGACGTAGGGCATCAGTGCTACGCCCACAAGTTGATCACTGGCCGACGCGACGATTTCGAGACGCTGCGCAAGAAGGATGGGATTGCAGGCTACCCCCGCCCAGCAGAGAGTCCGTACGACCATTTCGGCGTAGGCCACAGCTCAACGTCCATCTCGGCAGCGTTGGGTATGGCCATCGCCCGCGATCACCGCGGCGATGACCAACACATCATTGCCGTGATCGGCGACGGTGCCATGACAGGCGGTATGGCCCTCGAAGCGTTCAGCCACGCCGGCCACGTCGGCACCGACCTCTTGGTCATCCTCAACGACAACGAAATGTCGATATCCAAGAACGTGGGCGCGCTCTCCGCCTATTTCAACCGGTTAATTACGGCCGGCCTATATAAGCGCGCAAGGGAAGACGTGCAGAGCTTCATGAAGCGCATGCTCGGCGAGCAATTGACGCGCGCCGCACAGAAGTTCGAGCAATCCGTCAAGGGATTGCTACTCCCCGGCGGCCTGTTTCAAGAACTTGGGTTCAACTACATCGGCCCCGTGGACGGTCACGATCTCCCCACGCTTATCGGGTGCCTGTCGAACATCCGAAAACTACATGGCCCCGTCCTCTTCCATTGCGCGACGCAAAAGGGAAAAGGCTACACGTACGCCGAGGAAGATCCCACCAAATACCATGGCGTAAGACCCTATAACATCGAAACGGGCGAGTTCGAGGGCGAGGCGCGGCCGCCCGAGCGCGAACTCGCCGAGCCCCGGCCGGAAACCTTCACCGACGCGTTCGCCGCCGCCGTCATCGGAGCCGCCGAGAAAGACCCCCGAATCGCGGCCATCACGGCCGGGATGCCCACCGGCACCGGGTTGAATAGGTTTCAAGAGCGTTTCCCGGAGCGGTTCTACGACGTAAGCATTTGCGAGCAGCACGCGGTTACGCTGGCCGCGGGGCTCGCCAGTCGGGGTATGCGGCCTGTCTGCGCCATATACTCGACGTTTTTCCAGCGGGGCTATGACCAATACGTGCACGACGTCTGTCTGCAAAACCTGCCCGTCGTATTCACCCTCGACCGCGCTGGGTTCGTAGGCGAGGACGGCCCGACCCACTCCGGTACGTTCGACTTGTCGTTTCTCCGGGCCATTCCGAACATTACCGTGTTGGCGCCCCGCGACGACCTCGATCTCGAGGCCATGCTCCATTGGGCATTGTGCCAGCCCGGCCCTGTGGCCATTCGCTATCCCCGCGACAAGGTCGTGACGATAGGCGCGCCAAGCGATCGCGACGTCACCCGCGGCGAGCTGCTTCGCGAGGGCGGCGACGCCGCGCTACTCGCGGTCGGCCCATGCGCCCGAGCGTGTCTCGAAGCCGCCGATTTGCTCGCGCAGGAGGGATACTCCGTGGCCGTGGCCGATGCGCGGCGTGTAAAGCCGCTCGACGTACAACTGCTGGACAGGCTGAGCGCCGCGCCCATTATCACCGTTGAGGAAAACGCTTTAGACGGCGGATTCGGCTCAGCCGTGATGGAGCACTTCGAGCAACAGGGCCGCCTCGACAGCATAGCCATCCGCCGCATCGGCATTGGAGACGCCTTCGTGGAACACGCCACCCGCGCCGAGCAACTCGCCGACGCCGGCCTCGACCCAACCGGCATCGCCAACACCACCCGCGCCTTCCTCCACCAACGCATCTCGCAGCCAGTAAAGTAAGAGCGGCCTCACACAGAGGCACAGAGATCACGGAGAAAGGTATTTCTCGCCGGGCCAGGTTCTCTGTGCCTTTGTGTCTATGTGTGTAAAAAAGATACACTTGCAGACAACCCTGGCAGGACATAAGGATGAAGATGCGATATGACGGCGAATGAAATTGGGACTATCGTTGTGGATTGTGCCGTTTCCCTTCACAAGGAGACAGGACCTGGGTTGCTGGAAACCGTGTACGAAGTGGTTCTGGCGCACGACCTTAAGACCCGTGGTCTCCACGTTGATCGTCAGGTACCGGTGCCCATCGAACTGCGTGGGATTAGGTTCGATGAAGGTTTCCGGGCGGACATGATTGTCGAAGACAAGGTGCTATTGGAATTGAAATCCGTCGAGAAGGTGACAAAGGCCCATAAGAAACAAGTCTTGACCTATCTCCGGCTCACGGGATTGAAACTCGGGTATCTGCTCAATTTCGGGGAAGCCCTAATGAAAGACGCCATTACGCGCATTATAAACGGTGAACTCGATTAACGCTCGGCGTCTCTGTGGCTCCGTGTGAGCTGAAGAAGTGACTCACACGGCGCCACTGAGAACACGGAGAGCGGAGATGGGATCAGGTCTCGGATTCTGTATTGAAGCCGGAGATACAGGGTCCAAGGCCGGATCCCGTGGCACCGAAGTTATCTTCTCGGCGTTTGGTCAAATCTGACGTTTGGCGCCAGCCCTCAATCGGCCCCTGTTCTTTCTAGGAAAGACGTGCTGATCTTTGATCCACGCGTCCCCGGAAAGGGCCCGCAGAATCTTCGCGCTGGAAACTGGCAGGAAAGGCTCAAGCCAGAACGCCACACAACGCAGGTTCTCTACCCATCGACTCAGGTGGGCCTGCAGTGTGTTGCTCCTGCTTTCGCGGACAGTCTTCCATGGCTCGACACGCGCAATATCCGCGTTTGTCTGCCCTACTACCTGCCAAAGCGATTGCAGCGCGTCGTCGAACCTATACGCCTTCATAGCGCTATGAAATCCGCCCGGGGCCTCATGGGCTTCTCCGTGAGCGTGCGGATGGAATCGTGCTTTCTCGCACAACGCGCAAACACGACTCACCAGATTCCCAAGCCCATTGGCCAAATCTGTATCATAGAGTTCCTCGACCCGAATTCGCGAGAAATCGCTGTCCTGAAATGGCGATGCGGCACGAAGGAGATAGTACCGTATCGCCGGGCGCCCAAGCTCCTCAACGGTGGACAACCCATCAATGGCGTTGCCCAGAGACTTGCCGACCTTTCTGCCCTCGCATGTCAAAAATCCGTGAACAAGAACTGTTTTCGGCAGCGGAAGGCCTGCCGAGAGCAGGAAGGCAGGCCAATACACCGCGTGGAATTTCCAAACGTTCTTCCCTATTACGTGGACTTCCTCGCAGCGTGGCCCCCAGAATTCCTTCTGGAAGTGCTCGCCTCCGAAGCCCAAGCCTGAGAGATAGTTGATCAACGCGTCCGTCCACACATATATGACCTGAGAGGGATCTCCAGGTACCGGGATTCCCCACCCGCCGCAACGTTCCGCCGGCCGCGATACGCTGATATCCTGAAGCCCGTTTCGAATAAACGACAACACCTCATTCTTGCGAGTTCCCGGCAGTACTTCAAGCGCATCGGAGGCTACCAAGCGTTCCAACGTATTCTGATATTTCGAGAGCCGGAAGAAGTAATTCGTCTCGTTTACTTTGCTCAGGGGGCTTCCGTGCTCCGGACACAACCCGTCGACGAGGTCTTTCTCGAGATAGAAATCCTCGCAGGCAAGACAATAGAGGCCGGCGTAGTTCTTCTTGTAAATGTCGCCCTCACTGAGTCGTCGCCAGAAAGCGTGAACCCCCTGTAGATGACGTTCCTCTGTAGTCCGGATGAACGAGTCATGCGATATCTCGAGTTTCCGGCAAAGCGCTCTGAAAACCGCCGAGTTCCGATCAACCAGCTGTTGGGTGGAAATGCCCTGTTCCTGTGCGGCTTGCACATTCTTGAATGCATTCTCATCGGTGCCGGTTTGGAACCGTACGTTTTCAGCAATGAGGCGACGGTATCGTGCGATCGCGTCCGCCTGAACCAGTTCAAGCACATGGCCTATGTGCGGGCGTGCATTCACATACGGTATGGACGTGGTAACGTAGCTATGTTTGCACATGACAAGCTCCTCTCTTGCCGGGGAAAAGAAAAAGGCCCAAGAGCGAATGGCGCTCCTGGGCCTGGTCAAGGGCAATATCTGAATGGGGCTACGACATCATGATGCCCGAGCCGGTGACAGACCAGGCCCCGGGCAGCATCATTCGAAATGCCCTATACGCTCTCGTCTGTAACAACCAACTCGGCAAAGCACACCTCCGACCGGCAGCCTGAAAAGCCGCCATAAACAAGCTTTTCGTCGTCAATGGACTGTTAAGACGCTACCAAGAAAGCAGGCACAAAATCAAATAGCCCGCGCCGCTTGAGACGAATTTCATCAGACTCGAGCTGAAGCGGACCTCATAGCGTTCTGAAGATTGGCCGCTGAGGCGAGAATGAGCCGGGATAGGTCTTACTCGCATACTGGGCTCGCCGTGCCTTTGTGACTCCGTGTGAGCTGAAGAAGTGTCTCACACGGTGCCACTGAGAACACGGAGAATCCTGCGGCGTGCCCGAGTCGGTTAGTACGGCGCGGGGGCGCCGTCGTACGTGAGGTGGTCGGTGCTGAGATCGTAGTGGCGGCGATTGTTTTGGCGGCAGGCGAAGTCGTCCGGAACGGGCGTCGGGTAGGCATTGTCGAAGCACGCAAGGCAAAAGTCGTCTCGTGAGTATCCGGTGGCGTCGATCAACCCGTCGATCGAGAGATAGGCCAGCGAGTCGACGCCGGTGAATTTCCGTATCTCGTCGACACTCTTGCTCGACGCGATGAGGCGCTCGCGGTTCGGGGTGTCAATGCCGTAATGACACGAGTTGACGATGGGCGGCGAACTGACGCGGAAATGGACCTCGGTGGCGCCGCACCGGCGCAGCGTGCTGATGATCTTGCGCGACGTCGTGCCGCGTACAATGCTGTCGTCGATCAGGACGATGCGTTTCCCTTCAATGGCACTTCGGGTGGGATTAAGCTTTATCTTGACGCCGAAGTCGCGGATCTTCTGGTCGGGCTCAATAAACGTCCGGCCAACGTAATGGTTGCGGATAAAGCCCATGTCGAACGGGATGCCGGATTCGTGGGAATAACCGAGCGCGGCTTGGTTCGATGAGTCCGGCACCGGCATCACGAGGTCCGCGGCCACCGGCGCTTCCCGGGCAAGGTTGGCCCCGAGGCGTTTGCGCACGGCATCCACGCTCCGGCCGAAAATGACGCTGTCGGGCCGGGCCATGTAAATAAACTCGAAGGCGCACAGTTTTCGCGGTTGCCGCTCGAAGGGCGTCATGACCTCGATGCCCTTTTCCGATGCCACCACCACTTCCCCGGGCTCGATCTCGCGATCCCACGCCGCGTCGATGATGTCCAACGCGCACGACTCGCTTGCGAACACGAATCCGTCACCCAGCCGCCCCAGCCATAGCGGCCGAAACCCTCGAGGATCACGCGCGGCCACGATCGTCTCGCCGTTCGTGGCCAGCAACGAATACGCCCCGATCACTTTCCCGAGCGCCTCGGCCACGGCGTCGGCGAACCGCGGCTGTTTCGAGCGTGCAATGAGCTGGATGATGACCTCGCTGTCCGTCGTGGACTGGAAAATAGCGCCGTCTTCCTCGAGTTCGTCGCGCAACTGGCCGGCGTTCACGAGGTTGCCGTTGTGCCCCAGCGCCATCGACCCGCGCGCATAGTCCACCATGAGCGGCTGAACGTTCTTCAGTATGCTGGTGCCGAACGTCGAGTACCGAACGTGGCCGATAGCGAGGTCGCCCTCGAGCTGCGCAAGCCGGTGCGCCTTAAAGACGTCGGCAACCAGGCCTATCCCGCGATGGCCCACAAGGTGGCCGTCTCGCGCGCAGACGATCCCCGCGCCTTCTTGGCCGCGATGCTGCAGCGCGTACAGGCCGAGATACGTTAGCGTCGCCGCTTCCGGGTGTCCAAACACGCCGAACACCCCGCATTCGTCGTGCAAGCGGTCGTCAGCGCGGCCCCGGCGTCCCCCGTTCGGGCAAAGAACGTGGCGGTTGGCTTCAGAAATCCGTTCTGCCGGTGAGTTTTCGGTATGCTTCGACATACTTCTCGCGTGTTTTTGCGACGATGTCGTCCGGTAGAGGCGGCGGCGGCGAGTTCTTGTCCCAGCCCGTCGTCTCGAGCCAATCCCGCACGAACTGCTTATCGTAACTGGGCTGCGGTTTGCCGGGTTCATACTGATCGGCCGGCCAGAACCGCGACGAGTCCGGCGTCAGGATCTCGTCCGCCAGCATGAGTTCGCCGTCCCGTGTGCCGAACTCGAACTTCGTGTCGCACAAAATGATGCTTTTAGACTCGGCGATGTCCCGGGCCCGCAGATACACGTTTTCGGCAGCGGCAGCAGCCGACGCGGCCCACTCTTTCCCGATAATCTCGCCGGCCCGTTCAGGGCTGATGTTAATGTCGTGGCCGTCCGTGGCCTTGGTGGCCGGCGTAAAAAGCGGCTTCTCGAGCTTGCTCGACTCGACCAGCCCCGCCGGGAGCGGTAGGCCGCATACCGTGCCCTTTTCCTTATACTCGCGCCAGCCGCTCCCCGCCAGATACCCGCGAATGACGAACTCGACCGCGAACATCTCGCACTTGTACACCAACATCGACCTCCCATCGAACTGCTCCGGCGCAGCCTGAAAATCCGCCGGGAAGTCCGCCAAGTCCGCCGACACAAGGTGAATCTTCACCAAGTCCCGCATCTGATCGAACCAGAAAAGGGACATTTGGGTCAGGAGCTTCCCCTTATCCGGAATGCCAACCGGGTTGATCCAATCGAACGCCGAGATCCGATCCGTCGCGACGATAATCAGCTTGTCCTCGGCGTCATAGATGTCGCGGACCTTGCCCCGCGCCACGGGTTCACGGTTCGGCAAGTGCGTCTCCGTAAGGGCGGTGTCGCTCATGGCCAATCCTATCGTTTCGGTTATGATTGTTCTTGCGGCAAAGAACAGTACCCCCTACGAATATGCGCGGGGAATACTCCTATTCCGTCAACTCAGAATCTGCGGTTCGCTATAGAAACGCCATCCGAACTGACAAATTCATCATACTTGCGGAGTCGGGCCGTGTCAATTTGTGTCGGTAGGCGTCGTCACCGCGTACAGCCGTGCGTCGGCGAAGTAGAACCGTAGCGCCACGGTTCTTCCCGCATACGCCGTACCGTCGCGGGTCTCGCCGTCCTCGTCCCGCCAAACCAAGGGCAGGCGCGTGTCGTCGCCTTCTCGAAACAGGCATCGCTCGGCTGCGTAGCCGGGCAGTACGTCGCCGTTCTCATCGAGCAGCGCCGCCATGATGTAACTGCCTTGGTAAAAGCTGATGCGTTTCTGAAGGTCGGCGTTGAGCAGCAGCGGGCCGCGAGGCATCCGGAACGGCGTGGTCGTGAACGCGCCGTTCGCCCGGCACCCTACCGAAGCGATTCGATATTCCGGCAACGCATAAACAGTCGTGCCAACCCACCATAGCATCTCCCGGCCTATCCACATCGGCGGCATCTTCATGACGTACGGGCACGCACCCTGCGCCTCGAGTCCGCGCCAAGGGCGTTGCCAGTTTACCGCGTCGTCGCTCACCCACCATTCGGTCATATAATGCGGGCCGTGTTCGTACGGCGTGAGGCGCGACGGCGTATAAAGATCGACCGCCGCAATATACCGGCCACCGTATGGGAACGCCATCATGCGGTAAAACTCCAGTTCTTCCGGATCCCGTTCGTCCGGCACTATCAGGCCCCCCTCCCCCACGTCCTCGAGCCGCGACCAGTTCACGCCGTCCGTCGATGAACGGATGGACAACACGCGCCGCTGCTCCCCGCCCACGTTGTCCGGAAATTTCTTCTTGAAAGGCTGCATTGTGCCCTGGTAATTCAGTATACGGCCCGATCTCGGTTCCCACATCGTTCCGAACCCGTCGTGATCGGTGTAAAGCGGCGCCTGCTTGACGTAATCCCAAACTACCCCGTCCTGGCTTCTGAATCCCCAAAGCGCGTGCGACTTACCATCGTATCTGGCCCACTTGAAGAAGAGGAGTTCCCCGGTGGCCTCGTTCCGAACCACCCCTGCCTCGATCAGCCAACGCGTTTTGGGAGCAGACGCATACAGTTCCTCAAACGTCTCCAGACTCTTTCCATCGCGCGTCTTGCCTCGAACGATGACCCAGGGATGCTCCTGGTCACGCTCCCCCGCAGCGCCAAAGTGCTCGCCATAGACCCAGTACGCCCCGTCCTCGGTGGGCACAGCAAGAAACGGCCTATCGAGCCGCCAATTATCGTGGCCGCCCCGGTCCACGTTCCCCTGCTGCCGAATCGCATTCGCCTCGTACGTCAAATGCCCTTCAACATCGCGAACGTCATCCGCCGTAAGAAACAACAACACCGGAGACACTCGGGCATCTGCCCCCTCAGGCGCCCCAAACAGAAAAACGGCGCTCGTCAAAACAGCCGCTATCATTCCTTGCCCCCCTCTCAATCAACAACGCCCAGCACAACCGAACGTCCGAACCCGACCCCGATAAACCCTCGCCGCTGGTACGGATGACGCCGAGCGACGAGCCGAAGCAGAGACCTCACCCGTCGTTGCCGGGCCAAGTGCCCAAGCAACGCGGGCAATGACTCTTCGCAACGGCTTAAACCCTGCCAACCAGGACACCACGGCCAACCCGCCATCGCGAGCCTCAGACCCCGCCGGGGGCGGGACGGCTCGCATAAAAAACCTGCGGATCCTTACAGCCATCAAAGGTCCCGACACCTGCGAATCACCCAAGGCAAAGCCCGCCGGAGGCGGGCGGCGGCGTAAAGCCCCGGCTGGAGCGAAGCGGAACCGGGGGGCGGCGGCCCTCAAAGAACAGCCCCCGGCGGGGGCGGCGGAACACTGCCATGGAACAGCAGTTGCGCTCGGCAAATCCGCTCGGCTGCACGCGTCTGCCCACGATGCGAACAGCACTATGGCCTAACCGGCGGCCCAGAAACGCGTTGCCCGTAGCATCGGTCGCCTACCCAATCATCATATTGACAAATATGGAAGGAATAGATTCACAAGCCCTTTTCCCTGCTCGTCAAACCAATTGAGCAGATTGGCTTCTTCTGCAGTCCACTGTTGGAACTTATCATTTGGGATTTGAGATTCTCTGTTGTTCAGTCTGTTTTCAAGCCGCCGCAGAATACGAACTTTCGAAACGGCTTTATCCCGAAGCTCTGCCACACCTCGCATCCCGAGGAAAGGAAGCTGGGCCGTATCTGATTTGAACTGGGATATGATGGCCTCTTTGTCAGCACTCGCTCCTGCAGTAGAGAGCTCTTCGAATAAAGCTACGAATGCATCGTATATCCGTCGCCTTTCACTCAGCACATGGTTGTCCTGAGTAGCGGAACTGCAAATTTCACGTTTCACATATCCAGCGATGCGTTGAAGCGTATCCGTGTCGAGACGGCGGAAACGCTCGAGGAGGCGCGGCACATCCCAAATATCATTTTGCTCTTCGAATCGGATTGGTGAGGGAACTTTGAAAGGTTTTCTGTATTTTGCCCTCTGGCCTATGATGAGGAAACGCAGGTGGTACGATGACGGTTGATCGAATTCACGCGAAAACTTGTCAATGGTGCTTTGAATCTTCCTGCGCTCACGACTTGCCGTAACCTGGAAAAGCAGGTGTTGGCATCGATCAATTAGGTCAACCGCTATCTGCTGTCTCGGCAAAAGCTCAAGGTTCCATCCAAAAGCGGTATTGAGCAAGCCCGCAAAGAAGCCCTCACAAAGCACGTTTTGATCGAAAAGACCCTGAAATCCCAGATTCCGGATCGAGATCTCAATCTTCGCAAGCCCGTTGTTGATTTCCTTCAGGAAATTCTCTTTGGCAAACACGGCTGACATTGATTTACCATTCTTTCACCGAACTCCGCCGCGGCCAATCGGCGGGCCGAACACAAGTTACCCTCAGGTCCAAGACCATGTCATCATCCCTGCCTCATTGTTCTTACTCCGATCTCGTTTCTTGACAGGATTAACGGGATTCACATGACGCCGAGAGCAATTCTCGACCCGAATCGGAATCCTATCCTATCTTGTCAATCCCGTCAAAAAACTCCTTTCCCGCGGCGGCCCTGCCACTGGACAATTCACCACGCGAGCAGGTAGATTATCGCGTGGCTCAGACGATTGCCCTGGTCGGCAGTATCGGTATATGCCTATGGCTATTGCGGCGATAGTGTTTTCGGGGTTGTTGTTCATTCCCTACATCGGCTGGGGCGTCTACACGTTGCGCCTCCGCTATCGCTACCACGAAGATCTTCCGTTCGCGCTCGAAGGCATTACGGTCGTCGCCGTAATCATCTTCTGCGTCTTTGAAGTGCAGTTCATGAGCGCCTGGATGGAAACCAACGAAGTGCCCTTCCTGTTCGCCATTCTCGGGCTTGTGGTCTCCGGCGCCGCCCTCTACGGCCACATGATCGTCTCGATGGCGTCCCAACTGCTCGTCGACATGGTCATGCCCGATGACCAGCGATTGGCCAACGAGCCGTATTACGGCCCTGCCGAAGCCCTCGAGCGCCAAGGCGATTACGAGGGTGCCGCCCGCGAATACATGGTCATCGCGCGGGTTTTCCCGAAGACCCCGACCGCCGCCATCCGCGCGGGCGACAACCTCATGAAACTCGGCCGCCCAGCCGAGGCTACACCATGGTTCGAGCGCGCCCTCAGGTATCTGGACTCACCGCAACACAGTCTGCGAATCGCCAACCGCCTGTTCGAGGTCTACTATCGCGACCTCGAGCAGCCCCAAGAGGCCCGGCGCGTCCTCCAGAATTACCTCAGCAAGTTCCCAAACGCCGAGTATAGCGACTCCGTCCGCCGCCGGCTCGAGGATCTCGAAAGCATGCTTCGCGGTTCTCCCAACGTGTAAGTGAACGCGACCCCGCTTCCGCATCGGAAACGGTCTCCCACTTCTGAAGCCCGTCTTCAACCCGTAATCCGAAGGTGCCTATCATCAGCTCGGGTTAATGCATGAGTGCGAAAACCATCTAAGCAAAGGGGTATACAGGCATATCACCGTTCTCCCCGCTTGCTGACCAACGCAAGGATTACTGAAACTTCAAGCAGTTTACTTTATTCAAATATTGCAGTATTCTTATTTTAAAGAGGGCCATGGGGTACTGGGTGCGCTGGGAGGCAACCAACCGGAACCGAGAAGGAGAAGAGTCATGAAACAGCGGCTATTTTTGGGAATGGCGGTGGTGGCGACTCTTGTCGTTGCGGGTCTCGCCGCCGCTCAGGCTGCCTCAGGATCTGAGGCCAAAACCACCGAACCTGAATCGCTCGAGGAATTCATGAAGGCTGTGGAACAAAAGGATATTGCGAAAGTGCAGGAACTGTTGTCAAAAAACCCAATGCTGATTAACGCGCGCGACAAGAAAGGGGCCACCGCGTTGCACAAGGCCGTTGAATTGCCGGCGGCGAGGCCGCCGCGGCCGATGGGGCCGCCCGCGGAGCCGCCTGCGGCGGACCTGCCGCCGCGGCCGATGCGGCCGCCCGCGGAGCGGAGGCCCCCTGAGGAACTGATGAAGGCGCGGCAAGAAGCGATGGACAAGATGCTGGCGAACCAAAAAGAGTTAACAACGCTGCTTCTGGAAAAAGGCGCCGACTTGGACGCCAAGGATGAGGCCGGGGCGACGCCCTTGCACAAGGCCGTCGAGATGCCGGCGCCGCGCGTGCCGCCTCCGCGCGCGGGCAGGACCCCCGAACAGCAAGAAATGATGAAAGAGAGAATGCAAGTAGACCAGGACATGCTCAAGAGAATGATGGCCGGGCGGCAAGACTTGGCGGGATTGCTGCTCGAGCGAGGTGCCAACGTAAACATCCAAGACGCCGCGGGGGCAACGCCTCTTCTCAAAGCCATCGAGACGCCCGTGAGAGCAGCCCCGCCCGCGCCGCCAGCCGAGGCCCCCGCTGAAGAGGCGCCAGCCGAGGAAGCACCGGCCGAAGAAGCACCGGCCGAGGAGGCGCCGGCCGAAGAAGCGCTGGCCGAGGAACCGCCTGCCGAGGAGGCGCCGGCTGAGTTGACCGAGGCGCAAGAGGAACTCATGAAAGCGATGAAGGAGCGCCAAGCGGGAATGGCGGAGATGCTACTCAAGAGGGGCGCAAACCCGGCCATCAAGAACAAGGCCGGCGTTACGATCGAACAGAAGGCCAAAGAAATGAATCGGGAAGACCTCCTCGAAATACTCAAGAAATACGGCGCGCCCCAGTAAAAGTCCAACTGCGTGACAACTTTCGCT
This sequence comes from Candidatus Hydrogenedentota bacterium, assembly GCA_013349485.1. Taxonomy (GTDB): domain Bacteria; phylum Hydrogenedentota; class Hydrogenedentia; order Hydrogenedentales; family SLHB01; genus DUZN01. The sequence goes on from DUZM01000059.1 coordinate 13,049, forward strand.
GAAGGGGTCGTGCCTGCCTGTCAATAGTGGGCGCGGCCCCTTTTCCTGCGAATTAAGTCCTCCCCAAAGGCCAGACGGATCCGTCTCCGCCACGGCCCCCGAGACCCCGGCGTTGCAGCGGTATCGCGGGAATTAGTTTGCTGAGCCACACGACTCGTGTATACTCCCGCGCACAAATCGCTCGACGGTTGTCCAAAGGCAAACGTGACGAAGTCGATCGCGTCGCGTGCCTGGGCGGAGATACGGCGATTCTCAACGGCCTGTTCTCTAAAGAAAGGTGAGATGATGGCAATACGACTTGAAAATGACTTCTGCGGCATTGACTTCGATCCGGTCAACGGCGCCGTCACGTCGTTATTTGACAAGGCCGGCGGCATCGAGTTGATCGCCGAACCGCGGCTTGCGGACAATTTCCGGCTGTTGCTTCCGTTGCCCGACCTGCACGGAAACTATGTGGAGGGCAAGGAGCAGCGGTTGACCCATGTCGAGGAAGATGAGGCCCATCTGACGCTTCGTTGGGATGGCCCGCTCACGAACG
>DUZM01000060.1 GCA_013349485.1 Candidatus Hydrogenedentota bacterium
AGACCGTCCGCTGCCGACGACGCGCGGCAACGGTATTCTTATGCGCCTGGCCGGCAACGAGGCCGAAGCGGCGCAACTCGTGCTCCGCCCTTCGCGGCCGCTCGGGAATTTCTCGGCGGCCTGCAACGGACTGGCCGGCCCCGACGGCGCAATTATTCCCGCTGAAGCAACCCAGGTGCTTCGTGTCCGATATGTGCCGGTGGCGTTTCCTACCGACACCACCGGCGTGGCAGCGCCTTGGCCGGACCCCTTGCCGCCGTTTCGTGGTCCCATCGACGTCCCGGCCGGCGAGAACCAGCCGCTGTGGATACGCGTCACGACACCCAAGAACCTTCCAGGCGGCTTGTATAAAGGCGCTGTCGAGTTGCGCGCCGACGGGTATTCCGCATCGGTGCCCATCGAAGTACGCGTGTACAACTTCTCACTGCCCGACCGCATGACCTGTGAGACCGCCTTCGGGCTTTCTCCAGGAAACGTGTTTCGGTATCACGGACTAACCACGCGCGACCAGCAGCGCCTCGTACTTGACAAGTACCTCGAGAACATGAGCGCGCACCACATCTCCCCATACGATCCAGCCCCGCTCGATCATTTTCGCGTGATCTGGCCGGAAGTGAGACCCGGCGAATCGACCGACGCCGCCTCGCTCGAAGTGCAGTTTGACTGGACGGCCTGGGATGCCGCCATGGAGAAGGCATTCGACGAATACCACTTCAACACCTACAGAACGCCGACCGTGGGCACGAATTTCGGACGGCAAAGTCGCCAAAGGACCCCGAGCATACAAGGTTTTAGAAAGGGCGCACCGGAGTACAAGACGCTGTTCTACAACTACCACCACGGCCTCCAGGAACACCTGCGCGAGAAAGGTTGGTTGGATTACGCCTATTTCTACTGGTTCGACGAGCCGGAACCGGAAGACTACCCCATCGTCATGGAAGGATTCCGCATGTTGCGCGAAGCCGCCCCGGAGATTCGGCGGATGCTGACCGAACAGGTGGAGCCGGAGCTTGTCGGCGGGCCGAATCTCTGGTGTCCTTATACTAGGCCGTACAACCACGAACGCGCCGAGGCGCGTCGCCAACACGGCGATCAATTCTGGTGGTACGTCTGCACCGTGCCCAAAGCGCCCTACTGCGGCCTGTTCATCGACCACCCCGCCACGGAAATGCGCGTATGGCTTTGGCAGACGTGGCAGCGCAACATCGACGGCATACTTGTTTGGGAAACGACGTATTGGACGAGCCCGACGGCCTACCCCGACCATCCACAGAATCCCTATGAAGACCCGATGGGCTGGGTGTCGGCGGGGGAGCGTGCCAAAGGCGTGCGCACGCCGTGGGGCAACGGCGACGGCCGGTTCATGTATCCGCCGGAAGCCGCTGCCGACGCGCGTCCGGCTGGGCCAGTACTCGACGGCCCCGTCGACAGCATTCGATTCGAGATGCTCCGCGACGGCATCGAGGACTACGAATACCTCGCCATACTCAAGCGTTTGCTTAATGAGCGCGGCGGCGAGTTGTCCGCGCGCAAGCGCCGGAAGTACGAGGCGCTGCTCGAAGTGCCGCCCGAGATCACCAGCGACATGGTTACCTTCGCGAAAGACCCCGCGCCGATCGAGAAACAACGCCGCAAAATCGCCAAAACCATCGAAGCGTTGCTTTCGGAATAATCTGGCAGGCATTGTTTTGCGCGGCGGGTTGCAGTATTCCTGCAATGTTGGCAGGATTGCCTGTGGGGTGATTGATGAAGTTCAATGAGCTTGTTCGCATTCTCGAGAAGGGCGGGTTCAGGATTGTGAGAGAGAGGCTCCATTCGATACTATGGAAAACCGGCGTGGCCGAGGCTAATTCGAGTGGATTACCATGCATCGAAGGAAGTCCCTTCCGGCACGTGCTATGCCATCCTTAAGGCGGCGGGCTTGAGATAGTCCCGAGGAGATGATGAGATGAGCGAACTACCGTATTCACTCGTGATTGAAGCGACCGAGGAGCCGGACTACTTCGGGTTTTACTCCCCGGATCTCGAGGGGTTTACAGGCATTGGACATTCCATCGAGGACTGTCTGTATAAGGCCAAATGGGGAATGAAAGAACACGTCGGCTTGCTCAGGGAACAAGGTCTGTCTGTCCCCGAGCCCAATCCCGATCCTAAGATCACGATCCAGAATGCGAAGAACACGGCAGTCGTCTGACCCCGACCAGCAGCACGTAGCGACTGTTTTCGCCTCCGGGCGGGGTGGTCGAAAAGCCTCTTATTTACCTTTACCCCGAGACGGAGCACCACGTTACGCTCAAGCTTCGTTTCGACGGAACCTTGCTTCATACGTATCCGGAGTACGGTGAGGACGGGTGGCATGTCCTGGCGAAACCGTCCGGGGAATTGCTGGACCTGAATACACAGGCGGGGATTTCAAGCTGTATCCAGACGGGGTAGGGAACTGGCAAGGGCCGATTCTTGTTTTCAGGAAGAAGAGACCAATGTAGGAACTCGTTTTTGCCGAGGATATCCGGGGCGTAGCCGAGTAAAACTCAATATTAGCGCCTGAATCTCGGAGGCCGACAATCGTGCTAGCAAAACTCTGGAAGACTTGGGGTCCCGCAATTGTTGTTCTTCTTGTCATCTTCCTGCTGGTCTTTTGTTCATTTCTCTGGGTAACTCGCGCACCCCGTAAGTTCTATCGGGCGTATTATGCTCTCGAGGCCGGCATGACGCTCAAACAAATCGAAGAACTGTTCCGGCGTCCTCCCGACTATGCCTGCGATCTTTCTGGTCTTACGGTCGTCTACTTCCGTCGCGGAGCCGTGGGCGATCCCCCAGCAGATCTGGAAGCGCTTCCTGAGTCGGTAAGCAGCAGGGAGGACCTGCCTGTCCTCTACGGTTATGGCCAGTTGCTGCTGGACGCCGAGGGAACCCTGATCGCGTACACATGTGTCTACGAGGAAGTCATTGTCCACACGAGTCTGGGCGATTTTCCTGGAAGCAGAATCCAGGACTTGGATGACGCCACGTTTCAGCAATTGACTGAATCTTGACGCTTTGAGCGCCGCACAATAGCAAGCGAGACTCCTGTGAAAAGCGCGGTCAATCCACCTCAGCAAATGGCCGTCTCTCTCGCACACAGCCGCAACTGGCCGTCGGCAGTGCACATCGTGTAGGCTATGCGAAACGCGGTTCTTGATTGACGCCCTGTACTGAGCCCCGTGGGAGGGAAAAACCAGATGGGTTTCTGTCGAGTTCATCAAGTCGTGTGTTGTAGTGTCGCTTTTTGCTTCGCTGCCCTGATCGCCGCGAATGCGCAAATCATCCACGTGTCCAACCCTTCATTCGAAGAGGACGTGCGGGGCACACCCGCCGGGTGGGCGCTATCTGCCGGGGAGGGCTGGGTGACGAAGGAAACGGCACGCGAGGGCGATGTTTCATTGCTCATTACCGGCAGCGGCAATGACACAAACTACTGGCGCACGCCCGCGCTCGATCTCGATCCGTCCGCGACGTACGCCTTGCATTTCTCAATGCGGCGGCTCGCGCGAACGGAAGGGACCCCGATCACCGGCCCCGTGTTCTGCAACCGCGACTACGGCGAACTACGCCAGGAATGGGTGAACATAACGTCGCACTTCATGACGCCGCACAACCTGACCCCCGCCCAATCTTGGATTCGGTTTGGGCAATGGCACGTGGATGGGTCGATAGCGTTCGACGACGTGGCGCTGGCCCGCGTACAGCCTGTCTATGCGCGTCTCGGCGATGTTGTGCTCGGGGACGGCGAGCGGATTCACGGGAATATCTATGAGTTTGTCGCGCCGTGGGTCAGATCTCGATCGAACTGCAGCCGGCCGATGGTTGCCCACGACTGCCACTTCAACACGATCCGACTTGTGTTCGGCGCGGGTTCCGAGGCGGTTTTCAAACACGACATACCGGGGCGGCGTCAAGCGTCCGCATCGGTATCGATAGGCGTCTTCTATTACTTCACGGGAGCGCTCCACATCGAGGCCAGCCAAGATGGCGCCACTTGGCTGCCCATAGGCGTCCTGAAGGAAAAGGCCTTTGTGACGTTTCCGCTTCCGAAGCAGGTTTTTCCCGCAGACGCGGTTTGGGTGCGGCTTCGTGCCGAAGCCGGCAGACCCCTCGGCGTCGATTCGGACATCGGCGCGTTTGCCGTGAACGAGTATGAATACACGGCGGAGATAGACGGCGCGCCGTTCGATATTGTTGGCCGCACGCAGTTCGTCGAGGTACGCAGCGTGGACTCGGATCTCGGGGTCGAGATCGTCAGCCTGGGTGAGCAAAAGCCGGGGCACGGCAATGCCGTCCGTCTGTCCGTCGCCAATCCGGGCTCCGAGCCCTTGGTTGCCTCGGCGGCCGTCCAACTCGAGACGCCCGCGGGCGCGAAGGCCCGATTCGCCCGCAAGGTGCGCCTCGAACCGGGAAAGCAGCGTGTCATGCTGGCGTATGAACTCCAGACACCGGGCGCGTACGTCATGTCTGTTGACTTGGGCGGGTTTCACGCCGAAACGGAGTTCTATGTCGCCGACCTCTATAACGTCGCCTACGGTGAACGGCTGCCCGGCTCGACGCCCAAGGTGGCCCTGTGGTGGGCGTCATCCGGATGGAAGGTCTCAAAAGAACGGCCCGCGCCGAGCCGCAAAGGAAATGCCGTACTCATCCGCGCCGCCCGTAACGAGGCCGAGGCCGCTCAGGTGGTGATTCGCCCTGGGGCGGAACTGAAGGGGTTGTGCGCCGAGTGCAGCGACCTTGTCGGCAAGGATGGCGCTTTGATTCCGTCGAGTGCCGTGGATGTATTGCGCGTGCGCTACGTCCCTGTAGTGTTCCCCACCGATTACAAAGGCGCCATCGACGAGTGGCCCGACCCGCTGCCGCCGTTCCGCGAGCCCGTGGACGTTGCGGCAAACGAGAACCAGGCGCTGTGGGTGCGGGTCACGGTACCGATGGATGCGCCCGCCGGTATCTACAAGGGCGCCGTGCGGCTTCGAGCCGAAGGTTTCGAGGCGGATGTGCCGCTGCACGTTGAAATATATGATTTCACCTTACCCGACCGCATGGCGTGCACCACGGCGCTCGGGATGGGAACCGGCAATATTTTCCGATATCACGGCGTCACTGAGGAAACGGACAAACGCCTCGTGGCCGAGAAGTATCTCGAAAACTTCAGCGCGCATCACATTTCGCCGTACGATCCCGCGCCGCTTGACCCCTTTACGATCACATGGCCGGATGTCAAACCGGGCGACGATGTCGACCTGGCGTCGCTGCGGCCTGACATCGACTGGACAGCCTGGGACGCCGCGATGGAAAAGGCCGTCGACCACTACCACTTCAATACGTTCCGTTTAGGCCTCGCCGGCATGGGTGGGGGCCATTGGCCGTCGCGGAGACCGCCGCGGCTCCTGGGCTTCGGAGAAGACACCCCCGAGTACGAGGCCCTATTCGCGAGCTATTGCCGGCAACTCGAGGAGCACTTGCGCCAGAAAGGTTGGCTCGACGAGGCCTTCCTTTACTGGTACGACGAACCTAATCCGAAGGACTACGACTTTGTCCGGGAAGGCAACGAACGCATTAAGGCGGTAGCGCCGGGCCTTCGCCGCATGTTAACTGAGCAAGTCGAACCCGAACTGACCGGCGGCCCCAACCTCTGGTGCCCCGGCATCTGCAGCTACGATCACGCCAAAGCCGAGAAACGCCGCGCGCACGGCGAACACTTCTGGTGGTACGTCTGCACCGGCCCGAAGGCGCCTTATCCGGGGCTTTTCATCGACCATGCGGGCACCGAGATGCGCGTGTGGTTATGGCAGACGTGGCAGCGCGGCATCGAGGGGATCCTCGTATGGGACACGACCCTTTGGACTACCCAAACGGCATATCCCGGCCATTCCCAAAACCCGTATGAAGACGCCATGAGTTGGACGAGCGGGCAGCGCCGCGCCCCGTGGGGCAACGGCGACGGCCGGTTCGTGTACCCGCCCGAAGCGGCGGCAAACGCCAACCACGACCGCCCCATACTCGACGGCCCCGTCGACAGCATCCGCTGGGAAATGCTCCGCGACGGCATCGAAGATTATGAATACTTCGTGATCTTGAAGAATCTTCTCGACCAACGCGGCGAAAACCTGTCGCCGCGGCGCCGCAGGAAACTCGAAGCCCTACTCCAGGTTCCCGAAAACGTCACGTCCACCATGACCCAATTCACCAACCACCCGGCACCCATCGAAGCACACCGCCACAAATTGGCGAAGGCCATCGAAGACCTCGAGCGGAAAGCGCCGTAGCCCTTTGGTGTGCTTGTCGGCGTCCGTGCTGTCTTGGCGGCTCTATTCATGAGCACCGCCAAGATTACCAAGAGCACGCCGGTTTCTTCCTTGAAACGGAAGTCCGGCAGGAGTACGATCCCTTTTCGGTTTCTCATGACTGCAAGGGCGGGCGCAGGACATTCCTACCTTAGACGGCGGCCATGGATTTGGAACGAATTGAATACTGCCTGGACGGCGATTGGCGGCTCGTACTCGATCCCGAGGACAAGGGCAAGGATGAGCAGTGGTTTCTGGGGGAAGCCTTGTCTGATGCACTCGATGTCAAGGTGCCGAGTGTTTGGGATCGGTGGATTCCTGATTACGACGGCGTTGGGTGGTATTTCCGTGAGTTCGAGCTTGGGGCCGAGTGGGAAGGCCGGCACGTCGCGCTCGAGTTCGAGGCGGTCGACTATTACGCCGAGACCTGGCTGAACGGCGTCCGACTCGGGGATCATGAGGGCGGCTACACTTCGTTCAGCCTGGACGCTGCGGCAGCGGCCCAAACCGGCTTGAACCGATTGGCCGTGCGCGTGATCGACCCACACGGCCCGGACGGGTTCGGCGATTTCAAACCCAAACAGATTCCGAGCGCAAAGGAGAACGGTTATTGGTCGTTTGCCGGAATCTGGGGGGGCGTGCGGCTGGTCGGGAAACACCCCGCCCACATCACCGATGTCTTTGTGCGGCCGGATATTAGGCGGAAACGCATCACGGCGACGGTTACGGCTTCGCAGCCCGGCGCCGTCGGGCTTCGCATCGCCGGGACGGCATTCGAGACGTCCGGCCCCCCAGGCGACCTAAGCGTCGATTTCCCAGAATTCGAGCTGTGGTCGCCCGAGTCGCCCCGCCTGTACACGCTGGATTGCGAGCTGTGTGTCGACGGGGAGGCCGTAGATTGCGTTTCGGTACGGTTCGGCATGCGCGAGTTCAATGTACGCGAGAAATGCTTTTTTCTCAACAACCGCCCCATTCACGTCAAGGCCGTGCTGCACCAACCCGACTATGCGCGCTCGCTGGCGGCCCCGGAGACCGCCGCGTTGGCGCGGAAAGAACTCGAGTTGGCCAAACAGGCCGGATTTAACATGGTTCGGCTCCATATCAAGACTGCGCCGGGAATTACGCTCGATCTCGCCGATAAACTTGGGATTATGCTTTATGAAGAACCCCCGATAGGCTGGATCGAAGACTCGCCGTGGATGGAAGAACGCTGCCGGCGCGAGGTTTGCGAGATGATCCGCCGCGATCGAAACCATCCGTCGATCGTGCTATGGGGCATGCTGAACGAGTCGGGCAACATCGGCCACGCCTACGGCACCGGGGCGCAGCGCATCCGCGATGATCTCTGTCGCCTGGCGCGATCGCTCGACCCGACCCGGCTCGTGTTGGGCGACTCAGGCGGAACGAATATCACGCGCGAACCCGCGTACCTCATGCGGCCCTATCATGATGAACTCGAACCGTGCGACGACCTGCACATCTATCTCCGGGCTCCGGTTGACCGTGAGATCGAACAATACTTTGGCCACTGCGGCGACCCGGACGTACTCAGTTTCCTGTCCGAGTTCGGGTTCGGCGGCATGGAAAATCTGGCCGACGTCATCGCGCAATACGGCGCTGACAAGACGAAACTGAAAGACGCGCGGTTTCTGCAGCTCGTGCTCGATGCCGTCTGCCGGGGATTCGCCGAACGTGGACTCGATCGCGTGTTTGGCGATTTCGCGGGTTTTGCTGCTGCGGCCTGCCAACTCCAGTGCGACGCGGCACGTCACCAGATTGACGCGCTTCGGGCAAACCCGAAGTTGGCGGGATACTGCTACACGCAGTTGTGCGACGCCGGCCACGAGTGGTGCGCGGGCACGCTCGACCGGTGGCGGCGCCCCAAACCGGTGTGGAGCATTCTCAAGAAGGTCCAACAGCCCCTGCGCCCGCTGATCCAAGTCCCGCGAACCAATCTGGTGCCGCGTCAAGAGATTCCAGTAACGGTCACCCTTGCCAACGACGAACGCATCGAGGGCCGCGCGGACCTCTCGCTTCAGGTCGTCGGGCCGACCAACCAGGTGCTCTGGAAGAAGAAACGAAACATCAAGCTGCCCCGGCCGGGCAAGGAGTTATGGCAGGGCGTCGTTTCAGCCTCGGGGTCGCCCGGCACGCACAAGTTCGTGGTTCGCCTGATCCAGAATATGGAAGTTATTGGCGAAAACGCCGTCGAGTTGCACGTCTTTACGCCGGCGTCTCCGTGCGGCATAGACGTACACGTCCTCGATCCACAGAACGTCGGGACCGCCCGTTGCGCCGTCTTGGCGAAACCCGCCGGGCCGAACGCGCCAATACACATTGTGCCCCCCTTGGCAAACACGGTGCGCGCCTATCCGGACAATGACCTTGTGCAGGTACTGGCGCAGGTCAAAGAAGGCGCGGTGGCGCTGGTGTTTGCCCCGCCCGAGGACTGGAACGACCTGGCGGATACGCTCGACCCGGCACTCCGCGCTACCAGTAAGGATGCGGTCGGCGCCTTCTTGGGCGTCTTCCACTATGCCAAATTTCATCCTGTATTTGACGGATTGCCCGCCCGGGGCCTCATGGGACAGCCGTATCGAAACGTGGTGGCGCCGAGGACCTTTATCGAGCCAAGCGACGAGGATATCTGCGGCTCGTTCGACGCTGCGCCGGCCGCAGCAGGCAACTACGCGCTCGACGAAACGACGTGGTGGGGCGCCGACATTCTGGTGCGGCGTTACGGCGCCGGCCGCGTCGTCTTTACCCACATGGCCGTACTCGAACACCTCGGCGAGGATCCGGTAGCAGATCGCCTGTTCGTAAACCTGTTGAGTCATTTTGTGCGCCGATCCGTGCCGTCGTCAGGAATCGTCCCGCTCGATCAGAAAACGGTGGAATGGCTGCGCGACGAGCGCACGGACAAGGTGCGCCGGTGGATGGTCGTCGGGATGTTTCCAAACTGGGGCGAAACCGGCCACGACACGCCGTATCCCCCGGAGAAGAAGCTGGATTTCAACGCAACGTATACCGGCTGGTACAAAACCATAGCCTGGCGGTCCTGGCACTCGCGGGTCCAAGACGACCACCTCGTCGATCTCCAGGAAGCACTCTCCCCCGTGTACGAATACTACCCGCGATTTGACCACGGGACCGCGTATGCGTACGCGGAGTTCGCGTGCGACAAACGGCACACGGCAACAATTCAGTTTGGCGTATGCGACACGGCCAAACTATGGCTCAACGGAACACTTGTTCATGAAAGCAAAGGGCGACCCAAACCAGGCGAGCTCGATAGGCACGAGATACCGGCTTCCTTGAAACAGGGCCGTAATACGTTGCTCGTTAAGGTCTCGAAGATCCCCGGCAGGTTCCAGTTCTCCTTGAACATGGAATCGGCGGAGGGCGGACCTCTGTCGTTGAAATGGTGGCGGTAAATGGACGCTGTGCTTGTTCACATCGCCGGGACACCGGGAGTGAGCGCTTGGCGGCGCGAGAAGCGCGGTCGTTCGTACCACCGGACTTGCAAGGATCGGAGAAAACGGGGCAGTCCCTGCTCGGGGACTCGCGCGGACGGTCCCGCCTGCTGTTTGTTGCTTCTACTCGACGCAGACGGCGTTCTTGCCTAGAGACTTTGCTCTATACAGGGCCTCGTCAGCGGCCTTGACAAAGTCGGCCGCCGTCATCCCTTCGCGGTAATCGACGACCCCGACGCTTAAGGTGGTGCCGTAGTTTTCGCACGCGGCAAGCGCGGACTGCATCCGTTCTGCGACGCGAGCGCCCGCCGAGGCCGGAGCCCCCAGGAGAAGAACCGCGAATTCATCGCCGCCGTATCGGAACCCCTCATCGCCGTTGCCGCGGATGGTCATGCGAATAAGCTGCCCGACGGTGTTCAAGACCTTGTCGCCCGCCTGATGGCCATGGGTGTCATTGCAATGCTTGAAATTATCGACGTCGATAAGCATCAGCGCGGCCGGGGTCGCGCCGCGTCGCGCCTGGGCGAGCACCCACTCTAGCCGCGTGAAGAACGTTCGACGGTTCGCGAGCCCCGTCACCTCGTCGGTTATGGCCGCAGCCGCCAATTGCTGTTCCATAGTGCGCTTGTCGGTAACGTCCGTGAAGGCCAGAAGCGCTACGGCCTCGCCGGCCGCCTCGATAAACGTGATGCTGACGTCGACGCAGGCCGCCGCAGCGCCCGCGCGCGAAAGGCTGATGTCGCCAAGGGTCCCTTGGCCGCCTTTTGCGCATAAGGCCAGTCCTTGCGCCAGTCGTTCGCCCTCGGCGGCGCCGACAAGTTCGAAGAGCGAGACCCCCAGGAGATCTTCCCGCGCTTTCCCGCTCAGTTTGCAGAAGGCCTTGTTGGCGTCCAGTATGGTGTGCGCGTCGCGGTCGATCAGGAGCATGCCGTTCATGTTCCGTTCGAACAGGCTGCGGTACTTTTCTTCAGCCAAGGCCAAGTGCTCGCGCAATTCGCGTTCCTTGAACGTGCGCAAAACCTTGGCCTCGATTTCCCCTGGATAGTTCGGCTTGACAATGAAGTCGTCCGCGCCCGCGCGGACTATGTCCACATACGGGAAGTCATCCGGAAACCCCGTCATCACCATAATGTGGGATTCTGCGGTTTCCGCGCGAAGGGCCGCGATTAACTCGAGGCCATGCAAACCACCCATGACCATGTCTGTGATGACTATGTCATAGCTGTTTTCTTTAAGTTGTGCGACGGCCTCGCTCCCGTTCAGCACGAAACGGACTTCGCAGCCGAGGCGGGCCTGAATACTCCGACTAAGCGCCTCGCATACGCTCTCCTCGTCGTCAACGATCAGAACGCGCCGCGAGGGATACTGGTTACACATAGATAGACCCATTCCGAAGTCCACAGCCATTTGCCCAACAACGTCCTCACCTTCCCCCCGGTAGTGTATTTTCCAGCCTCTCGAATGTCAAATCACCAACCGTTTGAAGCCCCTGGCGGTTCTGCGCTACCATGCGACCGAGAACGTCTGCCCTATGAAGAGAGGAGTGTACTGAATGGCCACCGAATGCGTTCGGAAGAACGAGAACATGCCAAACTGCAATTGCAGCTATCCGTCCTGTTCGAGAAAGGGCACCTGTTGCGAATGCCTGAGCTATCATTTGGCAAGTAGGCAGTTGCCGGCGTGCTGTTTCCCCGACAACGTCGAGAAGACCTATGACAGGTCTTTCAAAGCCTTCGCAAAAGCCTGGAACCTTTGACGGCTGATCGTTGACGGCATACTCGGTGCTACGGCTCGACGTTTTCGCGGACGCGTTCAAGCAGTCCGATTACCCGTGCGATCTCGGATTCGCTGAGGTCGCCGATGATTCGGCCGATCTCGTGCCGGTAGGCCTTCTCGACTCTCCGAAGCAACGTCTCGCCATGATCCGTGAGTTTTATCAGGTTGTATCTTCGATCATTGGGGACAGAAGTCCGTATGACCAGTTCGCTCCGTTCCATTCGATCGATAAGCGTCGTGATGTTGGCCCGGTTTACCAGCATCATTCGGCTAAGATCCACTTGGCTCAATCCGTCCTTGTTGCCGGCTTGATGCTTAAGCAACATCATCAGGTTGAATTGCACGTCCGTAAGCCCGTAGTCCCGGAAAAATCGATCCGCACGCTTCTTAATCCGCGACGCGGTGAAATAGATGCTCAGTATCGCCTCATGCGCCTGCGTTTTGAAGCCCATCTTAAGCCCAAGTTCATCTTTTAACGACATGGCACGTCTTTCCCTCATTTGCCGCCGCCCTGGCACACACGATCCCAACCTCGCGGCCCGGAACAACGGCACATAACACCGTTTATGTATGAACTGTACGCCAGGGCACAGCCTATGTCAAGCGGCGTCCCCAGCGCTAGCGGCCGATTGCATCCGTTCAACAGGAAGGCGTATAGTGAGCGCTATCATGCCCTTGCCGCCGTTGCGAAACGTAGATGTCTCTTCTCTCGAACACGAGGGGCGGACGGTTGTCTGCCTCCGCGACCCGGAGGGGTATGTCGACGCACAACTTGTGCTTACCCCCGAGGCGTTTTTCATTGCCGCGCAACTCGACGGCACGGCCGACGTACGGGACATCCAATACACGTGCGCGAAGCAGTTCGGCGGCCAGATCATCCCTTCGGAAGACATTCTCAGGGTCGTAAATTGCCTCGACGAACAAGGCTTCCTCGTCTCGGAGCGTTTTGAGGCGATACGCAAAGAGATAGACAGAACCTTTGCCGAGTCGGAAGTGAGACTGCCCGCGCTCGCCGGTAAGACCTATCCGGACAACCCTGATGAACTAAGGACATTCCTCGATCAGCTTTTCACCAAGGAAGGCGGCCCGGGGCGAACGCCCGAAAAGACGCACGGTACAGGCGCGCCGCCAAAGTGTCTCGTCGTACCCCACATCGATTTCGACCGAGGCGCCGCGGCCTATGCCCACGGCTACTTGCACATGGCCGATGCCGTACCCCCGGATGTAGCCCTCATCTTTGGCGTGGCGCATTCCTCCGGCGCCGTGCCCTTTATTCTGACAAAGAAAAGCTTTGGGACGCCGTTTGGCACACTCGAGACCGACCAGGACGTCGTCGCCAAACTCGAGTCCGTTTGTCAATGGCCCCCTTATGAATCCGAATCCGTCCACCGTTCGGAACACTCGATCGAGTTTCAGGCGTTGATGTTGGCGTATTTATTCGGGACGAAGGTACGCATCGTGCCCATTTTGTGTGCCGCCTTCTCCGACGAACCGGACAAATGGGATACCCCCGCCGACGATCCACATATACGCGCCTTCCTCGATACGTGCCGCGACGTCGTGGCCCAGCACGTCGCCCGCGTCGTCGTTATCGCCGCGGCCGACCTTGCCCACGTGGGCCGGCGGTTCGGCGACGATTTCGACATCGATGCCCGCGTCGTCGCCCGCGTCGAGGCGCGCGACCGCGAAGACCTGGCCCGGGTGGCCGCCATGGACGCCGAGGGGTTCTATCGCTCGGTTATGAAGGACCATAACGCCCGGCAGGTATGCGGGTTATACTGCATCTATTCCGCCCTGCGTAGCGTGGACGGCGCGGCCGAACGTGGGCAATTGCTTCATTACGGGTACGCACCCGACCCGGCCGGCGGCATCGTTTCATTCGCGAGTCTTGTCCTGTCATAGGGGTCGCAAGAGGAGAACACAGATGGCAGAAGGAGAGAAGAAGGGGTTCAATTGGCTGTTGGGTTGCGGCATCGGCTGCGGCGTCCTGTTTCTGC
>DUZM01000061.1 GCA_013349485.1 Candidatus Hydrogenedentota bacterium
GATCCGCCGCCGCCGTGGCACAAAATGTACCCCCAGCGCGCCTTGACCTTACCCGAAGGGTGGCGTCTGCCCATTTCCGAACAAGACCTCCGGCAGAACAACTCCTTCGACTTCCGCGCTATGACAGAATCGCGATTCCGCCGCGTTCTTTCACACTACTACGCAAACATCAGCCTCGTGGATAAACAGGTCGGCCGAATCCTCGCAACGTTGTCGTCCCGCAGCCTCACGAACAACCTCATCGTCTACACGGCCGACCACGGTGACTACATGGGGCAACATGGACTCATCCTCAAGGGCGGCCAGTTGTACGATTCCGTGCTTCGCGTGCCCCTCGTCATAGCGGGCCTCGCACGCCAAGGCCGCGGCCAGGTCGACCCAACGCCGGTCGAGCTGGCCGACCTCATGCCCACGTTTCTCGAAGCCGCAACGATCCGGATTCCCAAACGGGTCGAAGGCAAAAGCCTCGTCGGGCTGCTGTGCCATCGAGGTTCGGGACGCCGCGCGGCTTTCGCCGAAGGACCCCACGGCGCCGTAGTCGTCAGGACGGCCGGAAACAAGCTGGTAGAAAGCCCCGATCAGGAGTTTCGGGCTCTATACGATCTCAACAAAGATCCCCACGAATTCCGGAACCTGTATGGCACACGCCGCGCGGAACGCGTGCAAGCACAACTCACGGAACTGCTCCAGAAGCGTTACAAACGGGGCGGCAAACAATGAAAAACTTGTTGGTCAGGCTGGCTATTGTGTTGGCGTTGGCGCTCGCGTTCGGCTGTGCGCCGAAACGCGAACAGGCGCCTCAGGCCAGCGGCGCGCCGACGACAGGACAGAAAACGACATAACGGCAAAACAGATCCTCGAGAGCAAATGCACCGTGTGCCACGGCCTCCGGCGGGTCGTCGAGTTCGACGGCCATGAACCGTGGAAGGAAGTCGTTGCCGAAATGATCGGAAAAGGAGCCAATCTTTCCACAGCCGGCAGCGAAACCGTCGTCGACTATCTCGAAAAAACCTATCCTGCACACTAGGCCGGCTCCTTTGTGCCGGCGATAGGCCGGACTACGCGCCCAGTGCGAGCAGAAGCCTTTCTCGAACCCGGCACAATTCCCCGACGCTAGTCCGGTGTCCAAACGGCTTTCGACGCCCTTTGCGGTACACTCTGGCAAGGTGCTTGGCGTGCGCCCTACTCGTACTTGCGTAGTCGAGCAGCCCCGTCACCGCGTCTAGTTTTTCCAGGCGCGGATAGTTCAGGCGGTTCGCCGGGGCGCCGTCCGCCAGCATGGGCACGTTCGCAAGCTCGCCCATGTAGCGCTGGAGCACGCGATCGAGTTTGGACGGTGTAAGCAGGTCCACCGGAAGCGGCGCCTGCTTGTAGGTCGCCACGAAACCGTCGGGCGAGCAGGCCCAGCTGTAACGGGTGTGCCCCGAGTGCGGCAACGGCGGACCTTCGTCAAAGATGGCCACGTTCCACTGCCTCGTCGGGTCCCAAGGGCGGTCGATATTCTCCGGGCCGCCCTTGGGCATGGGCGCCTGGCCGACGATGGCGGCTCGCGTAAACTCGTGGATGCCTTCCGGAAGCGGCAATAGATGAAATCGAATATTATCGCCGCCCACGATTTCCTCGAGTGTTCTACGCGCCTTCTCGTTCAACGTCAGCGAGGCAAAGTCGCGTTGGTAGCCCTTAGGAAATAGCTCCGGGTCGATGGGCCGCGGGAACCGGCTCGTCACCTGCGAATGCGGCACCAACATATCCCCCGTCGCCACTTGGATGAGCACCGGACACGTGATCAGATCGACAAACGATATCGGGCTCACAAGGTACCACGCATCCGACGTCAGATCGGCGCCGAAAACGCCGTAGCAGCCGAGGACAGGGATCGAATGCATCTTCTCGTCGGCCAATTCGCTCACGGCGCGTAGAATCGGCATCGGGCTTTCCGCTGGAGGCGTGCCAGGGTATCCGGAGACCGGTTTGTTTGCCTCGGCGTAACTCAGGCTAAACGCCCAGTTTATGACCGGCACGTCCGCGGTGCAGGCCGCGACAGGGAAGTTCTCCGCGGCCATTGTCAACGCCATGAACCCGCCCTGGCTCGCCCCGTCCATATGAACGCGGGCGCGATCGACAAAGGGAACCCGACGTGCCCATTGCACAATCGCCTTGTTTAAATTGACGCTGTCGCCCACCGATGTCTCGAGCGGGTACTCCCCGTCCTCGAATCCCACGTGAACCGTCGCCACGGCCCAGCCCCGTCGGCACCATTTCCGTGCCCCCCCCAGATGTTTCTCGTAATGGCAATGGAAGAACAGGGGGACGCAGTGACCGGAAGCGAGTTCTTTCCGGCGAACAATCAGGCGCCCCTGGCCCATCTTCGGGGCGCCGTCAATGTCCAGATAGGGGACATTGACCGTCCAGTAAACTAGATCGCCGTCCGTGCCGCTAGTGGCCACCGTCACCGCGCCCTCGAAACCGGATTCACTGCAGAGCATATCGAGTACTTCAACGTCGCTTTCGGCTGCGGCCAACGCGGCCACCACAGCGATCAGCAAGATCAGCGTCCTTCCCAACATAACTCCCTCGCTTTCTGCGCGGCAGAGGCGGATATGCCTGCCGTCTTTCGTCGCCATGCGGCTGTGCCCGCCCCCGGCACCACCGGGGCGAGCCCGCGCCGATGTCCGCCGTCAGCGGCGATTTCGTGCTCGAATGTACTTCGGGGTGCCTAAAGGGTACAATGGCGCCGGGCCGAACTGCAAAATCAGGGGCAATCGACACTGTTCCTGTATCCGGTTTGCCTTCGGCCGAAAAGGGGGATTTTCTCGAATACAGGAGACGGGGTCATGAAATTTCGAATTCTTGCGCTGGTTGGGATCTCAGCATTTGTATTGGGTTGTGCCCGGTTCATTCAGGCGGCCGGTCTTGCGCCGGCACGCAACGAGAACGGCGTCTACCACGTACAAGACTTCGGCGCGTCCGGTGACGGCGAAGCCGATGATACGGCGGCTTTCCAGGCGGCGCTTGACAAGGCCGGCGCCAAGGGCGGTGGCGTGGTCAAAGCGGGCGTAGGCCAATTCCGGATGAAGGGGCATCTGGTGTTCCCGTCTAACGTGACGCTCGAGGGCATCTGGCGCGCGCCGGCCCGGGGCGTCCCATTCTCCGGGGGCACGGTGCTCATGCCGACGGAAGGCAAAGGCGAGCCAGAGGGTACGCCCTTTATCAAACTGAATACAACATCCACGCTGAAAGGTGTCACCATCTTCTATCCCGAGCAGGTCAGGGAGAACCCGCCGCATGCCTACCCGTGGACGGTTCAGGGCGAGGGCGACAACTGCTCGATCGTGAATGTGACAATGGTCAATCCGTATCAGGCGGTCGATTTCGGCTCGCTGTTTTGCGGCAGGCACTACATTAACGGACTTTACGCGCAGGCCCTCTACCGAGGACTCTTCATTGACCAGTGCTACGACGTCGGCCGCATCGAGAACGTCCATTTCTGGCCGTTCTGGACGGTCGCCACCTCCGGGCCGCTGTTCGATTTCACCGAGGAAAACGGCATCGCGTTCATGATTGCCCGGACGGACGGCGAGATGGGCGTTAACTTGTTTCAGATTTTCTACAACATCGGATTCTACTTCACGGATAAAGGCCACGGTGGCGGATCCGGCATGTACACAAACGTGTACTCCGATGTATCGCCGCTCGCCATGAAAGTCGACGCAACCCACGGCCACGCGCCGGTCACAATCGTCAACGGCAGTTTCATGACCGCCGTCGACGTGGCGCCCAAGAAGCAGTGTTTGGTCAACTTCGTGGCCACCGGATTCTGGTCGATTAAGGACACGCGATACCACGCAAAACTCGAAGGGCCGGCCCAAGTAACGTTTGACGCATGCAGTTTCTACGACTGGGATCGCGTGAAAGAGGGGCACGCGGCGATCGAGTCCAATTGCGAATCCATCATCGTGTCCGACAGCCAATTCATTATGAAGCGGCCCGGCCTCAAGGTGCGGCTCGGCAAGGACACCAAATCGGCCATCATCGCGTCGAACCGGATGCGCGGCGGCATCGCCATCGAGAACAACGCGAAAGACGCCGACGTTCAAATCGGCCTCAACACCGGCAGATAGAGGGTGCCGCGGCCGGAAGACTGGCGCCAGATTTGAACCCGGCCGTTGGCTTGGATATGATGCGGCCTGCGTGGAGGGACGCGGTTCCCGTTACTGGGGTATTTCTCTTGACAAGGAGACTTCGAGACATGGCCAAAAAACCGAGAATCATCGATGGCAAGAAAGTGGCAAATCGAATGCGGGCGGAGATGATAGGCGAAGTGGCGGCGCTAGCGAAACGCAAGATAACGCCCGGACTCGCGGTGATATTGGTTGGCGACAACCCGGCCAGCCAAGTCTACGTTCGTATGAAGGGAAAGGCGTGCGCCGAAGTCGGGGTCAACTCGTTCGAACACCGGTTGCCCAAGACTTGCACGGAACGGCGCCTGCTTAACTTGATAGCGAAACTCAACGCCGACAAGCGCGTTCACGGCATACTCGTCCAGCTTCCCTTGCCCAAGCAGATCAACGAACAGAAAGTGCTTAACGCCGTCGATCCCGACAAAGACGTCGATGGGTTTCATCCCGTAAACGTCGGCAAAATGCTCAACGGCGAAGACGCGTTCGTGCCCTGTACGCCCCACGGGTGCCAGGAGCTGTTGCTGCGTTACGGTTACGACCCCGCAGGCAAACACGTGGTCATCGTCGGCCGCTCGAATATCGTCGGGAAGCCCCTGGCCGCCATGCTCATGCAGAAGGCGGCCGGCGCAAACGCCACCGTAACCATCTGCCACTCGAGAACCAAGAATCTGCCGTCTATCACCAAGCAAGCCGATATCCTGATCGCGGCCATAGGCGTTCCCGAGTTCGTCAAGGCCCGAATGGTCAAAGAGGGCGCCGTCGTCATCGACGTCGGCGTCAACCGCATCGAGGACAAGTCGAAGAAATCCGGCTATCGCCTGGTAGGCGACGTCGATTTCAACGGCGTGTCCAAAAAAGTCAAAGCGATCACGCCGGTGCCGGGCGGCGTCGGCCCGATGACTATTACCATGCTGCTCAAGAACACCATCGAGGCCGCCAAACGAAAGAAGTAAGGACAACAACGCGCCCGAATGCCGTAATCGGGTAGGCATGAGCGAAAAGCCGGGACTGACCCAAGCGAAGCGAGTCCCCGAGCGCAGACGGGTCTGTCCCTGCTTCTTCCCGGCGATTACGGGAATGCGTCCCGTCCCGGGAGAACGTCACTCGGTTGCGGACTCGAGCAAGTCGGCTGCGGCCCGCTCGAGCGCCGCCATGTCCCCGTCTTCGTAGCGGCGGACCAGTTCGGCGGCCTGGTCGCCTTTGATGCGCGCCAACGCCCGCAACGCCACCGAACGAAGCCCCGCGTTCTCGGTTTCGTCGCGGACAATCGTTTTCAGCGCGGGGGCGGCGTCCTCGTAACGGCCTTCCCCCAGGGCTTCGATGAGTTCGGCGCGATCCGCCATGTCCTTACGGCGCACGTCCTCGACGGCCGCGGCCACGGCCTCGGCGCCGCCGCTTCTCAGATGACGTGCAATCGCGGCCATGACCTTCCCATCACTGGGCGTCCCGTTCGTATACGTCCACCCCCGATTCCCACTTCCCACGCCCCGTCCGTGTAATTCCGTGTTCGTCCCATCCACCCCATACACCCCTCCCTATCCACCGTAGTTTCTATGTCCACAACTACACCAACCACATATTCTGCGGAGGCCCGGGGCCGTTCGTCCGGTTTGGCAATCCACGGCCACTGGGGGCCTGTCGAGCCTGCGCCCCGCACGGGGCACGGTTTCGCTTCAGAGGCGGGGTGGGTGACGCCACTCGCACGAACTCTACCCGGCCGTCTGCTCCGTCGGCCAAGCCACAGACCCGCACAGACACGAAATCCGGGAATGGTCCCTTTGCTGTACCCTTGCTCAGGCGAGCAGCTCTGTCGATACTTGCCGGCTGACCGTCGATGGTGAAAAGCGCCTGCCCTGCCCTTGCGGTTCCCGGCCAAGTGCCGTACTATGAAAATGCATTTCGGGCGGGGTCGGCGGCCAGTGGCGCCACGTCGGTCGATGGTGCCTGGTTGGTCGGAAGCGTCGCAGCTTTCGAGGAGGGGCCGTGTCGCAGGAGTAACCCAAACCCGCGCGCAAGAAGAAGTATTTCGCTACAGCGCCGCAGTCCACGTTTGGCTGGGGCGCCATTCCGAACGAGTAACGTCGGGGCCGGACTCATTTCGTCGTGGCGTATTCCGGCGGGCGGGGCACGACGCCCTTGGGCGTAACGTCGATGATGCGATAGGCGCGGTCGCGTGCGGCAGGCGTCGCAACGAGGCGCGTGGTGTTCCACGGCACGCGCCGTACCTCTTCGGTGTTCTCGCGTTCCCAATGGCCGAACACCAGCAGATCCAGCGGATTGTCGACGAAGAGGACGAGCTGCGTTCGCATGCCGAGGTGAGGTTCTCGAAGACTGTCGCCGTATCGGTGCGTGAAGCCTATCGTCCAACGGCACGGCTTGAGCTTTCGGCGGAGCCGCTCGAGGTCGCCGTCCTGGGTGTCGAGGGCGCTCATGCCTGCCGGCGCTTTGGCGTCGAAGCCCAAGTAACCGTCTTCTCCAAACCGGAACGCGTAGACCTCCGGGCCGAACAGGTCTTCGTACAGCGTTCCGGTGCGGTCGCGTTCGCCGCCGCAGACGAACGTAGGTTTCTCGCAAATATTCAACACCTCGGTAAAATCATTGAACTCGTCGACAGCGGCGTGCTCGGTTAGGTCGCCGGTAACGAGTACGAATTCGGCGTCGCTCGCGTTGACGGCTTGGATGACGGCCCGGAACGTTTCTTTAGGCGAGGGGCGGTCGTTCCCGCCGATGTGCACGTCCGTGACGTGCGCGAAGTTGTACGCGTTCGGGAATTGCTCGCGGACGAACACGGAGCGAATGTTTCGGTGAAGGCCGTCTGGCGTCGCCGCTTCGATCGCGTAGTCTCCGGGGGGCGCGTTGTCGGGGATCGGGCACCGGGCCTGGTGACCGCCGCCCGCGGCGTCGGCCCAGGAAACGCTCAACGCGACGGCAGTCTCGCCGCGCACGAGCCGTAGCCGCGCTTCCTCGTCAAGCAGGGCGCTGAATGCGGCGCCGGGCGCGACGATTACGGGTCGGCCGTTGTTGGGCGTTCGGATGAGCGCCCGCGTATCGACAGGAACGGCCGGCGCGCCGGTCGCCGCCAGCGCTAGATATACCGTCCAGACGCAGATCATTCCTTGACCTCCGGAGTCGGGCGCCAGGCGGGGGCGTACTCGTGTCCGGCCCCGTTTGTGAGGGGCCGCATGTTCTCGCCGGTTGATTCAGCGATGAAGATCCGCGGCGCGCCTCCGCAGTTGGAGACGAAGGCAAGGTGGGCGCCGTCGGGGGACCATGCGGGATGCCAGAAATCGGCTTCGGGCGATGCCGCAATGGCGGTGACGCGCACGGTGTCGGGGTAGGCGCGGTATAGGCCTCTGCGCCCGCTGCGGAACGACTCGAAAGCGAAACATTTGCCGTCGGGCGACCAGACGGGGTTCCAGTCTGCCGCGCGATGGTTACTTACGTCGTAGGCGCCTTGCCTATAGAGCACGAAGATCTCGCGATCGCCACCGTCATTCGACTCGAATGCGATCATTTTACCGTCCGGCGCCGGCTCCGCGAACCACTCCTCATAGCTGCCCTCGGAAGGCAGCAACATGCCCGGGATTGGAATTGCCCCGTCGGGGGTCACGATGAACAGGTCGGTCGACAGCCCGGCGCTCGACACCGTCAGGCCAATCGCCACGATATTTGCGTCGGGTTGCCACGCCAGTTCCGGGAGGGCCGGGTCGTCGCCGAACGCCTGCTGCAGCCTGACAAGCGAAATCCCGCCGACCCATACGGGGCGCATGAGGCCCGTTCGGTTGCCGCCCCAAGGGAGTTCGGTGTCCGTTCCGAGGTCGTAGACCATGATCCGCTGGTCCTGGCCCGCCCCCGATGCGTAGGCGATGCGCGTTCCTTCCGGCGACCACCGCGGCCATCGGTTGGATCTGTCGGCAAGCGGAAGGCGACGGAGCCCGCTGCCGTCGCCGTGAACGACGCAGATGGCTCGGCCGCCGTTATTGCCGGTGTCAAAGGCAAGCCATTCGCCGCCCGGCGCCCAGACCGGTGCGCCGTCGGACGTGCCAGGCCCCACCGGCGTCACGGCGCCCGAGGCGAGGTCGGCCACGCAGACGCGTCGTGCGGCCGGTTCGGCGCCTTGGACGAACGCGACTTGATCCGGCTGGGTAGCGCGGACGAGAACCAGGGCTAGACAAAACGCAACCATGACCATGCGCGGATTGTATCACACGGTGCGCTGGGGGGCGAAAGCGCGTTCCTGGCGTCCGCTCGAACGCAAGGGGCGCACTTTTTCTTGGTATTCTGTTGACAGTGATAAAAGGCATATGCTACTTTGGTACTAAACAGGGAGTAAGCACGGGATTTCCGCTAAGTCCCCTGTTCCGTGATTTGTCACGTGATTTGCGTTTGGCGTCCTGCGGGGCGTCGGAAGGGGGAGAGGTAAGATGTGCTGCAACAAGAAGCTTGGGTTCACGTTGCTTGAACTATTGATCGTGATCACGATCATCGGCATTCTAGCGACGATTCTGTTGCCGGTTCTGGCCAGGGCGCGGGAACAGGCCAAGAAAATCGTGTGCACGAACAATCTGAAACAGATCGGCCTCGCATTTCTCATGTATTCCCATGAGAACAACGGGCTCTTTCCGCCGGGCCACCCGAATCACAAGTGGGGCGAGATCGAGTATTTCGAAACGGATTCGCTGCTGCGGTATTCTCAGCGTCAGTATCGAAACAACTATATTTTCGACGCTTCCGAGGTGTATCCGGACTATCTTTCAGACCTGCGGGTCTTGGTGTGCCCTTCCTCGGTATTCGAGCCAATCGACGGGCGCCAGTCCATGTACTGCGACGTAACGTTCACGCCGGAACGCATTGACATGTCGGTTTTTCCGGCCGAGGTGAACGAGTGGGAAATCCTGCGGATGATCGGGCCGCGGGACCCGCGGCCGGATTGGGAATGCGTCACCAACCAAATGTACTGGTATATGCCTTACGCGGTCGTCACGGAGGAGCAGGCGCTCTGGCTGTGGAACGAACTCGATCGGCTGATGTACAACAACGAAGAGGGTTTCATGGAGGGAGACCTGACGATATGGGGTGAACATGCGCCTGGGGCCGGGAATCAGTACTTCCGAATGCGCGAAAACGCGGCACGGTTTTTTATTCGCGACATCAATAACCCCGCGTACGACGCGGTGAGCGACGCCTCAATACCGGTGTTGTTTGACACGTTCGCCGACAGCACCGGTTTTCTCCGGTTGAATCACATTGAGCCGTTGGGCGGCAACGTATTGTTCGTTGACGGGCACGTGGAATTCGTGAAATACCCGGACAAGTATTACCGGGTCCCTTACACGCGGCTGTTTGTTGAATGGGCGAGTTCGAATACGTTTGACGACATGGCGCTACTCAACGTCCCGCCATGGTGCGGCAACCGGTTGCCGGGCACGAAGTTCGAACCGCGCTATTGGCATTATCCGGACGACCCGCAGTACGCCGGCCTCAACTTCATCGGGCCGCCGACCCCGGATGATGGCGCCGAGTGAGCACTGGGGCCGTCGACGAAGCGTCGTACGGCGTCGTTGCCGTGATTTAGAAAGATGAGGCTAGGTATGACCAAAAGAACCTCGAGCGCAACCATGGTGTTGGGTGCAGCGCTGTTGGCTTGCGCCGCGAACGCGTATGCGTGGGGTCCGCGCACCCGCGAAAGCATTGCGTCTACGGCGTTGCAGGTAACGCGGCAGGAGCACCTGCTTGCATTCAGAACGGCAAAGGAAAACTATGAAGCGGACCTCTTGGCAGGGGCCGAGGCGGGGCGGCGCGCGTTGGCCGACTATGGGGTGCTGAAGGACGAGAACCACATTATTGTGGTTATCACGGGCGAACTCCAGTTGCTGCGCGAAGCGCGGGAATTTGGCATCGACAGCTATTTCTCGTATCGCGCGGGGGCGCTCGGGATGTTGGCGGCGGAGCTGATGCACCCGCTGGGCGTGGAGTTGACGCTGGCGGAACTCAAGTTGGCAGAACGGATGGATGACGACATCGAAGTACGCCTACGCGCGGGCGACTATTCTTACAAGCCTGAATCCGAGGCACGTCAATTCATCCGCGACGCAAGCGTGTATTTCGACCAGAAACGGGCGTTTTTCCAAGACAACCGCCGGTTTATCATTCAAGACTATACGACGGGCGAAGGGTACAACGGCTATCTCAAGAACGCGGGGGAGAGCTACTTTGCACGTGCCGTCGAGGTCGTGGCCGACGTATGGCACTCGATACTAAAACCCGGAAGCGAACCCACGGACGCTAAACCCCCGGCGAGCGTGCTGGCGCGATACCTCGCGTCCGAGATCGAGTATCTGCTGCTCGAGAAAAACAACATGCTCGAAGCGGAGAAAACGTACTACCATCTTCAGCAAATTAACCCGGGGGTTATGGAAATCCCCCTCAAGTTGGGGGACCTGTACGCCGAGTACGGGGATCGAGCGCGTGCGGTGCGAGAATGGGTTTACGCCCAGCAGACGCCCGGGCCGGTTGGCCGGGAAGCCACGGTGAAGCTCGCAAGACTTTATATCATCATCGGCGAGGAGTTTCTCGAGAAGGGGCAAGAACCGGGCGCGGACGAGGCCAATTTGGATGACGCGATGAAAGCGTTCCAACAGGCCCTCGAGTATGACAGCACGAACATAGAAGCCGCCGATTTGTACCGTTCGACGCGGATTGAAATTCAGTTGCGGGAAGAACGCCGCAAGTACGTTATGGCGCGGATCGGCGAAGGACAGAAACTCTTGAACGAAGCCACCGTACGAAGCACTAATCGAGACTACACCAGTGCGCTTGCCAACCTCAAGAAAGCTATTGAGGTGTTTTCGCTTGAGGACACACGGGAGTTTGCCGACCTCGCCACCATGGCCGAGGAAGGCGTCAGCACGGCCAATAGACTCATTGACAAGGTCGAAAATGACGTGCTCGACGAGGCGGCGGAGGCGATTACCAGGGGAGGTGCGGCGGTCAACGACAAACGATTCGAGGCAGCATTTGACGCGTTCCGCAGCGTGGAGAGCATTCTCGAGGTGATTCCGAGCGATCCATCGACGACCCGAGGCAAGGAAAAACTGCAGTATATCGAGACCGCGAACCAGAAATACGGAGATGCCGAACGCGAAAAGAAGATATGGGAGCAAAAACAGAAGCAGCAGCAAGAGGCCCTGGCCGATAGGGGGTGAGACGGACCTTCCTCTACTTCACGTGCTCGATTTCGGCCGGCGACAACGGTTTTAGAAAGACCCCGGCTTCTTCGAATAGTTCTTCGGCCATCACGCTCGGGTAAGGGTGATAGTAGTATACGCCCTTTATTTTTGCATTCACGAGCATCTTGCTGCACGTGAGACACGGCTGGTGCGTACAGTACACGACCGCGTCCCGCAGGCTGACGGCGTGGATGGCGCATTGGATGATGACGTTTTGCTCGGCGTGGACGGTGCGGCAGTAGTCGAGCAACTCGCCTGACTCGACGCCTTTGCGCTCTCGCAGGCAACCGCCGAGTTCATGACAATGTCTGACGCCGCTGGGGACGTCATTGTAGCCCGTCGCCAGAATGCGCTTATCGCGCACCGCCACTGCACCGACGTGTCGTCGGAGACACGTGGATCGTTCTGCGGCCAGGAAGGCCATTCGCATGAAGTAGGTGTCCCACGGCGGCCGTTCAGGATGACTTGCCATCGACCCCTCCTTATTGGTTAAGCGGACCTGCGAGTGCCTCCGCCGGGAGCGTAGCATAGCAGAGCGGCGCCGCCCCTACAAGATCCCCGTCGTGGGGAACGGCGGGGGCACTTGTGTCGAACCCGGGCAACGCCTATAATCTGGCTGGCGCCGCACTGGAGGCGTCATCGACGCGTTATCGAGTGGGGAAGAGGGGTCGCGTTTCGGTTGGGGCGTGAGAGGGTGTAGCATGGGAAAAGCGATTATCATCGGGGCCGGGCCGGCGGGCTGTACGGCGGCGTTGTACGCCGCCCGGGCAAATCTGGCGCCGCTGCTTTTCGAGGGGGCTTTGAGCAAAGAGATACTACCGGGGGGGCAGTTGATGACTACGACCGAGGTCGAGAACTTTCCCGGTTATCCGGACGGAACCACGGGCCCGGAGATGATGCAGGATTTCAAGCGCCAGGCCGAGCGCTTCGGCACAAGGACGTTGTCCAAGACGGTTACGGCTGTGGACTTTTCGCAGCGGCCGTTTAGGGTGACGGCGGACGGCGAGACGTGGGAAACGAAAGCCGTGATCATCGCCACAGGGGCGCGTGCGAAATACCTCGGTATCGAGTCTGAACAGCGGTTTCTGAACCGGGGCGTATCGGCCTGCGCAACGTGCGACGGCGCGTTGCCGCGGTTCCGCGACAAGCCGGTCGCGGTGGTTGGCGGGGGCGATACGGCCATGGAAGAAGCCCTGTTTCTGACGAATTTCGCGAGCCGGGTCCATGTGGTGCATCGCCGGGACGCGTTGCGCGCCAGCAAGATAATGGGGGCGCGCGTTCTCGCCCACGAGAAGATCGCGCTCGAGTGGAACTCGGTAGTCGACGAGGTGCTCGGCGACGACAACGACGGCGTAACGTCGGTCAGGCTGCAGGACACGAGCAGCGGCGAGCTGCGGGAGCTTCGGTGCTCGGGGGTGTTTATGGCGATTGGCCACAAACCGAATACGGATTTGTTTATTGACGTCCTCGAAATGGATGAGGTCGGCTACATTAGAACAAAACCGGGCACTGCCCGAACCAGCGTCGACGGCGTGTTTGCCGCGGGCGACGTCCAGGACAAGGTGTATCGTCAGGCCGTGACCGCGGCGGGCAGCGGCTGCATGGCGGCTATCGACTGCACCCGGTGGCTCGAAGCGCAGGCCCAGTGATCGCTGTCGGCGTTGTTTGCCGCGATCCCCGCGCGAAAGGAGACTACTAAGGGTTCCCTCGCCTCGACGCGTCGGGTTTGGTGCGCTCGCGCCACCGCCGTTCCAGTTCCGGGCGGGCCTTCCACCGCCGGTGAAGCCATAGCCATTGGCCGGGATATCTGCGCACCAATGCTTCGATGGCGTCCTGGCAGCGCTGCGAGTTGTTGATGAGGTCGGTGCGGAGATCGCCTGATCGAGCCATCGAGATCTCGGGGAAAATCTCGAGTGCATAGCGTCCTGTGCTGTCACGGCTCATGGCCAGGACATGGATCGGGGCGCGCGCCCGTAAGGCTGCCAGAAGAGGTCCCGCCGTGCACCAACAAGGCTTGCCGAAGAACTTTGCGGGCACGCCGTTTTCTCTCGGGCTCTGGTCGATAAGAACGCCCACAATGAAGCCCGCTCTGAGCA
>DUZM01000062.1 GCA_013349485.1 Candidatus Hydrogenedentota bacterium
CGCCGAGAGTATCGTGGCGCTGAATCTTCGCTCGATCATCTGCGTGCCCGTACGCGGCAAAGCGGGCATTCTCGGTATTCTGTACGTGGACAGCGACCGGGCAGGCCATCAGTACTCGTACGGCGACATGCTGCTTACCACGGCGGTCGGCAACAGCGCCGGGTTGGCCATCGAAAACGCCCGTATGCACCAGGAAATGCTCGAGAAACAACGCATCGAACAGGAAATCTCGCACGCATGGATTATCCAACAGGGCTTTCTGATCAAGAACTGGCCGGAAGGAGAAACGCATTTCGAGGTCTATGGCGAGACGAGGCCGGCGAAAACCGTCGGCGGCGATTTCTATGACTTTGTGCGTCCCGACCCGGATCATATAGGGCTGCTGATAGGCGACGTGAGCGGCAAAGGCATTCCTGCGGCCCTGACGATGGCGCAACTGTTGGCTGAGTTCCGGGTGCACGCGCAACATGCCGCCACGCCCGGCGAGATGCTCGAAGCGCTCAACGCGGACCTCGTGATCCGCAGTCAACGCGGCATGTTCTGTACGCTGTGCTACGTCTTGCTCGATCTCCGAACCGGGGAGGTCATCTGCGCCAATGCCGGCCATCAACCCGTTCTTTGTATCGGGGTCTCTGGCGCCGTCGAACACGGGGCCGCGACCGGCCCGCCCACGGGGATTCTCTCCGACATGGCGTGGAAAGAGACGTCGTGGTCGCTTGCGCCGGGCGACACGCTGTTGATGTACACCGACGGCATCGTCGAGGCGTGCGACCCGGCGGCCACCCGCTCGCAGGACGAGCGGAAGGACTACGGGGATGATAACCTTCGGCGGGTGGCGCGCCAAATGTACGGCGTACACCCGAAGACGTTGATTGACGCGGTCAACAAAGACGTAATCGTGTTTTGCGGCGCCGGTGCGCCGCATGACGACTGCACGTTGGTCGGCGCGAGGTATTTGGGATGAAGCGGCCGGATCTGCATCTGGAATTCCGTTCGGACCCCAAACTCCTGTCCTGTGTGCGCGCGCTAACGAGACGTTACCTCGAGGATCTGGGCGTCGACGCGGAACGGGCGGGCAACGTCGTACTCGCCGTGGACGAAGCCTGCACAAACGCCATTCGGCATTCCTATGGCGGTCGGCGCGACAGGAAGCTGGCGATAACAATCCGCCCCAACGCCGATTTCATCGAGTTCGAACTCTGTGACAACGGTGTGCCCGCGCGCGCGGATCAAGTAATGCGTAAGGAATTGAATCCGTGCGACCCTTCGAATCTCAAGCCGGGCGGCTTGGGCATACCTTTTATTTATAAAGCGTTTGATGAAGTGGCGTTCGTCCCGGGAAAAGCCCGAGGCAACCGAGTCCGGATGCGACTGCGACGGCAAGAATAGCCGTTATACGATGGTGCGGCCTTTGCCTAGAGTTGTGGTGACGTGCGGGCAAATGCTAACCTCTTCTCGGGTCGGGCGTCCTGACGGTATGATCGAGATTGGCCCCGCAGCGCGCAGCATAGGCCTGTGTCGTTTCCGAGAGACGGGATAGAGAGGCTGTCATCGGGCGCGTATAGTAAGTGGGGATGGGCTTACGGTCCCCGCGTCCAGGTGTAAGGAAAAGGCGGATGGCGCTTGATATTGACAAACGCGAAACCGACAGCAGTTGGATGGTCAAAGCAAAAGGCGACGTGGATCTGTACACGTCGCCGGCGTTGCGCGGCGTCATTTTAAAGCTTCTCGCGAAGGGAGACAAGGCGCTGGGCGTTGACCTGAGCGAAGTCCTGTATATGGACAGTTCCGGCGTGGCTACGCTCGTCGAGGGGCTGAAGGTCGCGAACAACGCCAAAACAGGTTTCTTCTTGACGGCGCCGTCCGAGTCGGTGATGAAAGTGCTTCAACTCGCACGCCTTGACGCGGTGTTCGAGATCCGGAACAGCGTGTAAGCTTCGCGACGGGTTCCAGTTTATGGTTGCCATAGTCGGAAACATCGGGCGCATCACCCTGGACTGGGTCCACGCGGTGTTGCGGGTCTGCGTGCTGATGGTAGACACCATCAATTGGATGGTCGTGGCGCCGTTGCGCGGCAGGGGGCTGCGTGTTCGCAGCACGATCGAGCAGTTCGTGTCCTTCGGCGTCATGTCGCTGCCTATTGTGTCGCTGATCTGCTTTCTCATCGGCGCCATCATGGCCATGCAGGCGTCGTATCAGTTGGCGCGGTTCGGCGCGACGCGCTATATTGCCAATTTGGTCGGCGTGGCCGCCATGCGCGAACTGGCCCCGCTCATGACGGCCATTCTCTTGACGGGGCGAAGCGGGTCGGCCATCGCGGCCGAGATCGGCACCATGAAAGTCTCAGAGGAAATCGATGCCCTCGACGTGATGGGCCTCAACCCCACCAAGTTTCTGGTCGTGCCGAAGTTCCTGGCCATGCTGTTGGCCATCCCGTGCCTGACGGTGGTGGCCATGTTCGTCATGATGTTCGGTGGATTCTGTTTGACGACGGTTGTCCTCGGCATGGAGCCGCAACTGTATTTTGAGCAGACCGCCAGTGCGCTTGTGATGAAGGATCTCGTGACGGGGATGATCAAGAGCTTCTTTTTTGCGGTGGTGATCTGCTGGGTGGGCGTATATCGGGGGTTTCAGGTCGAGGGCGGCGCCGAGGGCGTGGGCAAGCAAACGACGTCGTCGGTCGTTACGTCGATTTTTTTGATTATTGTTGTGGACATGGTATTCACGATCTTTTTCTATTTTATGTAGCTATGGCGAACGTAAACGACTACGTGATTGAAGTACGGGACTTGGTGGTCAAGTACGGCGAACGAACCGTGCTTGACGGGATCAATTTCCGGGTGCCGCGCGGCCAGACTTTCGTCATCCTGGGCGGCAGCGGTTGCGGCAAGAGCACGCTGCTGCGCAACATCGTCGGGTTGATGCGCCCCCATTCGGGTAGGATTTTCATCAACGGGCAAGATTTCACGGCCATGAACGACCGCGGCCGCATCGCGGTGCGCAAGAAGATGGGCGTGTGTTTTCAGGGCTCCGCCTTGTTCAACTCGATGACGGTGGGCGATAATGTTGCGCTGCCCCTGCGCGAGCACACCAAACTCGAGGAGTCCACCATCGAGATCATGACTAAAATCAAGCTGGAATTGGTCGGCCTCGGCGGTTTCGAGGATTTCATGCCGGCCGAACTCAGCGGCGGCATGAAGAAGCGGGCCGGCCTTGCCCGGGCCATGGCCATGGATCCGGAAATCATTTGCTACGACGAACCGTCCGCCGGCTTGGACCCGATTGTGGCGGCAGGGTTGGACGCCCTGATCCGCAAGATGCAGCACACGTTCAACCTCACGAGCATCGTAGTCACGCACGAGATGTCGAGCGTTGAACTGATCGCGGACACCGTCTGCATGCTGAAGGACGGGCGCATTGTCGAGATGGGCGATATGGGCCGGCTCCGCGCCTCGAGCCATCCGTTTGTCCAGCAGTTCCTCGACCGGCGCCCTGACGAGGAAGGCGAAGGCGGTTCGGAATACCTTCGTTCACTTACGGGAGGGGACTGATGCCTTCGAGAAAGCGCAGTTTCACAAACATCGAATTTGCGGCAGGCGCAATGGTGATTACCAGTGCGATCGTACTGGCGCTCTTCGTCGCACTGATCAAAGGCCTGCGGCCTCCCGAGAAGGTAAACACGTTCCGCGCCTACTTCACAGACACGGCCGGGCTGAACGTCGGCGGCGACGTCCGGTTCGGCGGCGTCAAAGCGGGGCGGGTTGTCCACATAAAACCCGATGCCGCAAACCAGGCACAGGTCGAGGTGACGTTTGCCGTGCGCCCCGACTTCCCGATCAATGCCGAGAGCCGCGCATTTATCACCCAGACGACGCTGACGGCGGAACCGCACCTCGAGATAACCACCGGCGGAGAGCAAGCGGCGCGATTGAAAGACGGCGCGGCCGTGCCCAAGGCCGAAGCCAAGGGCGGCGGCATGTTCGGCGGCATTGATGAGATCGCCGCAAGCCTCACCCCTGTCCTCGCAGACGTGCGAACCATGCTGGGCGTCGAAGCGCTCGAGCGCCTCGGCGCGCAGTCCGGCGAAAACGGGGAACTCGTGACCATCGCGGACATTCTCGGCGAGGTGGACAGTGCGCTTGTCGAGGGCGGCGGCCTCGTGAAGGACGTACGCGGCGTTGTGGCCGAGAACGCGCGCAACATCGAGAGCATCTTGACGAAAGTGGAAGAAGTCGAAGACGCCGCGAGAGCGCTCGTGGATGAACTGAACGCCGTAATCGCCGAGAATAGGCCCGACATCGCGGGGACCCTCAAGGATGTCCGTCTGGTCGTTGCCAACGTCGCCGCCGTTAGCGAAAAGCTCGACGCACTCGAGCGCACACTGCAAGACACGCTCAATAATGCCGAGGCCCTTTCGGAGAACGCCCAAGGCATGCTCGAGCAGAATCGCCCGGCCATCGAGGACATCGTCCTCGATCTCCGCGAGACCATACGCCAGTTGAAAGTGTTTGCGCGGATCATCACGGAGGAACCCGAGTCCGTCATACGCGGCAAAACCCCGCACGGGCGCAAGTAAGCGCGCGGCGATGTCCGCGTCGGGGCCCTGACCCCGAGACGGGGCCGCTCCTCGCAGTGAAAGGCATAGGATGGTTGCGGCCACGCCGCCCCAGGACTAGGAGGGCTTATGAATCGGAGAGCTGTTGTCGTTGTGTTGGCAATCGCCGCAGGAATCGGTTGTGCAACCAGCCCTGCCCCGCGATACTACACGATCGACATGCAACCGTCTCACAAGGCCCGGGCTGCCTGCAACATCGACATTGGGCGGCTGCGGCCAACCGAGGCGCTAGCCCGAAACGACATGTTGATCAAGAAAAGCGCCACCGAAATCGAGTACTATGCGGCCGATCGATGGGCGTCCAACCTGGGTGAATTGATCCGGGAAAAGCTGGAGACGGAGTTCGGCAGAAACCCCGAGGCAGAAAAGACCGTACTTGTATCGGGCGACATTCTTGCCTTCGAACAGGTGGATGAAGCGACCGGCGCCAGCGCGCGAATCAAGCTGGTTCTGGAGTTTCGCACCGAGGGCGCAGCGCGCGACGATGGACCCGTTCTGAGAAAAATCTACGAGCTTACGGCGCCGGCGAAGGACCAGACACCGGGCGCTGTAGCCGAGGCGTTGTCGCGAGGCCTTGAGCAACTCGCGGCCGCCATCATTGAGGACGTAAACACATTGTAGTCTAGGTCGTGCGGATGCCGCACAACGCACCGCGACCTTCGTGACATGCGCACAGGGAGGAACCGCCGAGGCCATGAGACATGCCGAACCCGAACAGGACTATCTTTCCGACTACGAACGGGCCGTGTGCTACTACACCCTTCCGAAGGTGGTCAGTCCCGTAACCTTCGGCCTAATCGGCGCGTATCTCGCGTGCCTCCTCGAGGCCGCGGCGCTGCTCGGCTTCGGCGTTGCGACCCGTCAGCCCCCGTTCACCCGGTGGGGTTTCGCGGCGGTTGCGGGGATCATCGTTCTGGGTCTGGTCGCATTCACCGGGCGGGCGTTCATGAACGAGGTCAAGCGGCGGCGGCTGCTCAACATGGCCCACGAGACGCCCGATCCGTCCGGTTCCGCGCTGGATACCCCGGACCCATTTGCCGATCACGTGCTCCTGCAGCGGCCATTTCGCGGCAAAGACAGGGCGTTTCGATGCACCGATAACGGCGGCAAGGTGCTGTACTCGGCCGAGACGGAGAAACACGGCCGGTGGCGCCGCGTGCGTGACCCGGAAGGCAACGAGGTATTCCGGGTGCGCGTCCGCACAAAACAGAAGACGTTCTTTCTGTTTGCGGGCGCGCCCAGCCGACTCGCCGTCTACGAGGGAGCGGACGAAGTGGCTCGGCTGCGCCGGCGATTCAGCTTCTCGGGGCCGGTCTACGACATCGAGTGCCTCAGGCCGCAGCTAAAACGCTACACCTATCGCAATAACGGCATATACGTCGGCAAGCGGCTTGTCGGCCGGATCTACGACGTCCGCCGATATCTCTACCTGGACATCGAAGAAGCAGAGCTCCACCACGCCGTCCTCGGCCTGTTTGTAACCATGTCGTGATGGCCATCTTTGAGTGAAAGCTTCTTTGGTTAAACGTGTCCCACGTCGAGAACCTTGGTCCCACCCCAAGATCTTGACAGCCCACGGTTCCCCCGCGAGATAAACACAGAATAGAACGTGGACAACACGGATTCGGTAACTTCCCGCGTACAGGGCCTGTAATACGATTGGTTCTTGATCCGACCCAATTGGCGCGTCCTGCGCAATCCACGTTCTATTCCTGTGTTGGTGGCGCGGCTGCACCGCGCTTGGAATCGCTACTTTGCCTTGCCGGGAGAAGACGTATCATTGTTTTTGGCAGCTTTTTCCAGGCAGGCACGAGCAGTGCGGGCATAGGAGGTCCCCGCGAGTTCTTTCGCGATTCTCTCGTAGTACGATTGCGCGTCAGCGGCTCTCCCCAAACGCCCGAGCCCCTCCGCAAGCGCGGTCAGAATCTCTCCCCGCTCGAGGATGGGTCCTTCATTGAAAGTCCTTCCGAGGATTTCAAGCGATTTCTCCAAATCGCCCACCCCCTTCTGGAGCATCGCCTTTGAGGAGTCTGGGCGCGGTTCGAATTCCGCGCAGTTAACCAGCGCCATTCCGCGTCCAATAAGTACGCCTGGGCACGCAGGTTTCAGTGCAACGGCATCGTCCATTTTCTTGAGCCCGCGTTGCCAGAACCCAATTCCCTTTTCGACATTGCCTTCTTGGAAAGCAAGGCCGCTCAGGTATAGGTCCCCCGCGCCTTGCCAAAGCTTCGCCTCCGCATGTTTCGGGTCTTCTGCAAGTTTTTTTTCACACAACGCCATGGCGCGCTCAAAGGCTACTCGATCACCGCTGAGTCCTGCAAAAAAATCCTTGCCGACGAGTTCGTAGAAAGAGTCTTTCCGAGACGGTTCTACCTCCTTATCCTGGTTTACAGAGTCGTCCCCGCTAATGGCTGCGGCGATTATGGGCGCTGCCAGGAACAAGCTGAAAAGCGCTACTACTGAGACAATCAAGAACATCCTCATGACCTTTTCTCCTTTTCTTCTTAATGTGCCTTCTTTTCCCAGAAAGGCGGGCATCCGCCCTCCCACAACACCATTTGGAACAAGACGTTATACAAACCCCTGCTCCTTTCCTTTTGGAAACCACTTTCTTTTAGAAAGTATTCGGGCAAAAAAATATTCAGTTCGCCGCCTCCTATGTGTCTGCCTCGAGGAGTTTGGCAAGCAATCCGATGTGTTTGTCTAGTGCCGCACGTCCGCTTTCTGTAATTCTGTAGGTAGTGCACGGACGCCGGCCCACAAAAGCCTTTGCCATGGTCACATATTCGGCCTCCTCCAACCGCCGCAGATGTTTGGCAAGATTGCCGTCAGTTGCCTTCAGCTTGTCTCTTAGGTGCACGAACTCAACCGCGTCGCCGTTCAGCAGCAGCGCCAGGATGCCCACTCGCATCCGTGAGTCCAAGACGGGATCAAGTTGCCTGAAATCGAAAGGCACTAGCCGCGTCTCCAAGCGTGCCAACCGCCAAGTGCCCAAACAACTGGTGTAGCCGCAATTAACACAAGAATCAGCAAAGTCGCGTGTCTAGGCAAGAGCACAGCGGTTAGTACAGCAACAACCGAGAGTACGACGCCAACGATCTGCGAAAAAAGGCTTTCACTCAGTAGCCCCGTTCCGAACACTCCCATCCCTAGAAACAGTGCAATGAATGCACACAATGCGCTTTTTTCACGCCACATGGAAAACTCGCTGAAAACCAAAATAGACAACCAGATGGCCAACGTTACCATTGCCCAAAGGCGCAATATGAACTTCCCGCGCAAAGAAACACGTCCTTCCTGTTGGCTCATTTTGTGAAACCAGACCAGCGTGAACGTCCAGCCTAACGCGTTGTGTGCCGCCCATATCGCAGTCTGAGCACCGCCGCTGGGACGAAACACCAAGGCTATCAGGATTACGAGTGCTGTTAGAAGACCCCAAACCAACCCGACCACGCCACCGCCTGAAAAGGTCGCGCGCGCCTCACTGATGAACCGGTGAATCTCGGATAGCTGCTCTTTCGCGTTAAGTTTCTCATTCATTATGCCACCCTTTCGAAAAGTACTTTCTATCAGGAAGTATAGCGCACAAGACCCAGCTTGTCAAGAGCTTTTTTGGGCAAACGATCCGTTGTCGTGCACTCCGGCGCTCTCCGATACCGCTTATCCGCTCGAAGTGGCGTTGCGTCAGTACTTGTGAAACCGGTATCATTCCATATAAACATGGGTCCTGGCTATCGGCGTTTGCCCCGTCGCGTATCCCACGTGAGCCGGCACACCAAGCATGACAAAGCCCGCTTGCAATATACACGTTCAGTTATCAAATGGACGAGCATGGCAGTCTCTGCATCCTCAGAGCACGCCACAAGGCCGTGCTTGGCCTGTTTGTGACCATAGGCACGCCCCTCGATTGACGGTTCGAACAGGCTGTGCTATGTTAATAATGCCGCCGCGAGGTCGACGCAAATGCGGGTTAGGAGAAGTCTCCGGGGGGATCCCTTGTGCCGCCGGTAGGTTACGAGCGATAGATGCAGAAACACTACGGGGGTATTTGCCACGACCACAGGAACCCGTTGAAATGTTGATGCAAGCTTAGAAGCGCTTCCTTTCCTTTACCTTTAGGGTAAATATATGACTTGACATTTGTGGGAGGAACATGATACCCTTTACCCGAAGGGTAAAGGGTATCATGTTATAGCATGCATGCAGCTTGAATTCCGCACAGCGGCTTTGCGGCGTCAGTACGAGGAATCGGCGGCGGCGGCGAGAGCCTATGGGGCGCAGGTCGCCCGCAAATACATCCAACGTATAAACATCCTGAAAGCAGCCAGAAACAAGGGTGACATCACGGCGCAGCGGCCGTTGCGCTGTCATGCCTTGAAGGGTGAGCGAAAGGGCCAGCACGCTATCCTCTTGCATGACCGGTGGCGCCTCATTGTGACATTCACGCGCGACACGGTCGAAGTGGTCCGTATCGAGGAGGTAACGCAGCACTATGGGGACTGAGACGGCCATTCATTCGGATCTCGC
Source organism: Candidatus Hydrogenedentota bacterium (assembly GCA_013349485.1). Lineage (GTDB taxonomy): Bacteria > Hydrogenedentota > Hydrogenedentia > Hydrogenedentales > SLHB01 > DUZN01. Next base: position 9,143 of record DUZM01000062.1, read on the forward strand.
AATTCCGCCGGGCGAGTATCTGGAGGAAGTCCTTGACGATCTCGGTATGACCAAAGGCGAACTTGCTAAGCGCATGGGGCGGCCCGCGCCCAAGCTCAGCGCTATCTTCAAAGGGGATAAGGCCATCACGCCGGATACTGCGCTGCAACTGGAGAAAGTCGTCGGCGTCCCCGCGCATATCTGGACCGGCCTGGAAGCCGAATACCGCCTGACGTTGGCGCGGCAAGCGGAACAGACCGAGGAAACGCGCTTGCAGGAAGAGAGTTCACTGACGACGGCTTTCTGTTACAGTGAGCTGGCAGGATTAGGCCTCGTAGAAGCCACACGGGCGCCCAAGGAGCGCGTCCGAGAGCTACAACGTTTCCTAGGTGTCACTTCGCTACGCGCCATCAAGAACGTGCCCCGATACGGCCTGGCATTTCGCCAGGCGGCCACCTTGAAGCGTCAGCCTAGCCCCCAAGCCCTCATTGCGTGGTTGCGTGTCGGCGAGCGCGAGGCTCAGGCAAAGGACTGTGCGCCGTTCGATGGCGCGGCCTTGCGGGAAGCACTACCCGAGATTCGCGGCATGACAATGCGGGCGCCAGACGAGTTCCTTCCGCACCTGGGGGGGGTGCTTGCCGGGTGCGGCGTGGCCTTTGTGTTGTGCCCCCACTTCCCTAAGACCTACGTGAATGGGGCAACGTTCTGGCTTGGTTCGGAGAAGGCCGTCCTCATGCTAACGATCCGCGGCAAGTGGGCAGACATCTTTTGGTTCAGCCTGTTCCATGAACTCGGACATCTTCTGTTGCATGGCCGGCGCGAGATGTTTCTGGAGTTCAGTGACGGTAGTCCCGAGCATGCCGTGGAAGAGGAAGAAGCAGACGAGTTCGCCGCCGAACAACTGATTCCGCGAGAGAGTTACGCCGCTCTCATCTCGCATTGCGCTGTTTCGGTTGCACCGATTCGCCGCTTCGCAAGAGAAGTCGGGATTCATCCAGGAATCGTCGTGGGGCGCCTTCAGAATGACGGACACCTTCAACACGGGTGGCTCAACAAGCTTCGCATGCGGTACGAGTGGAAGAAGGGATAATGGCTCCAACGGGGAGTTTGAGGTACTGACTGGGGGTTTCTCGCTTTCGGGCTGGCATTGTCGGACTCGGCGCGTGACCATGTCGTCACAGCCGCGTCCCCGAATCGACGCCCGGGCCGGCCTGTGCTATACTAGTAATCCTGGGCGAAGTTTGACATAACTCCGGGCTCACGACGGTTTTACAGCGGGGACTCCCTGAGTCGCACGCAAGCTACGAGTGATGAATGAAAGACACTAAGAGATCATCTGCTACGGGCACACGAATGCACGGAGATCGCCAGTGTTCAGTGCATTCAAAGGGTGAATTGGGTAATTCCTTATTCTCCCGCAGAATATCCCCAATGTGCCCCGAAAGGAGTAATGGGCTTTCGTGTCAGCCGACTTGCTCTCATCAGGAATTAATAACGTATAATGCGCGAACAACAGAAGATCGCAGACAATGAGGAGCAAGTATCTTGAAGAAAGAACGGCCAAGGCCAGATGGAAGTTGTAAGAACGGTAGTGGAATCCATCTACGTGAATTGGCGGAGGTCTACCATCCAGGAATCACTACTCATTTCGGTTCTGTACTGGCTGAAGCGGCAGCGGTGTGTTTAGACAGTCAGGACCACAAGAATGGCGTTCAGCTAAGAATGAGCGGCGAGTTCTCTGCTCTGCATCCCCTCATCTGGGAGAAGGTGACTGACCAGATGCGGCGTTCATATGCGGATGAACAGGTGGCTACCGAGCACGGCGCATATGGAATCGCAGTGCTGATTATCGACCGTCACGCTGGGCTGAAGGTAGTCGAGCGTTCACGAAAGGGCACGGGCTTCGACCTCTGGCTTGGCACCGAAGACCGACACGGTCCTTATTTCCAGAACAAGGCACGGTTAGAGGTCTCGGGTATTCGTACTGGAAACGACTCGCAGCTTCGAAGGCGTGTGAAGGAGAAGCTTCAGCAGACGACGGTGTCGGACAAAATGAAGCTACCAGCCTTCGTGGCTGTCACAGAATTCGGCACACCAAGAACTGAGGTCGTAAAGAAATGCTCACAATAATGGAAAGCCATCACCAGGCAATGGAGCTTGCTGACAAAGCAGACCGACTCAAGCGTGATGGGCGCTTCGACGAAGCGCGCGAGTCGCTTGAGAAAGCATTCGAACTTGAGAGACACGCTGCTCTGAAGGTACGGGATAGGTATACGGTTGAACCAACACGCTCGATCCTATCTCGAAGCGCGGCGTCGCTCGGGCTCGAATGTCACCGTCTTCGCGAGGCAGAACAGATGATCTCAATAGGTTTGTCTGGAGAGCCTCCTGAAGAAATTGCCGAAGAGCTTCGTGACCTGCTTGAGAGAGTCAATTTTTCCCGTCACCTTTCCCTGAGAGGGATCGAACTCAATCCAGATGAGATTCAGCTGTCGATGTGGGGGGGAGGTGTTGGCTTAGGCATTGTCGAAACGCGAGAGGTGATGGACAGAGTTAGCAGGATGGAGACACTTTCGATTCGCACCTTGGAGCGGAAGCTGCGGAGACCGTTCAGGAAGAGTGGCAGACCTGGAAAGGACATTGCTGACCGCTTTGGCTTCTTCATGAGCGCTCCCAGGGCAGCGAGTTTTTCTGTGACTATACGACTGGGGCAACCGCAAAGGGAGATTCCTGGGGCTGGCTTAGGTCAGGATGTTGTGAAAGAGATCATGGATTGTCTCGAACTCATTGAACAAGGAGATAGAATCAAGCTCCAGGAGCGCATTCCTGACCCGGATTATTTAGACAACTTCGAGCGCCTTAGTCGGCAGCTTCTTCCGGACGGCCAAAAGGTCGGTCATGTGGGATTGACATGTCTCGTTGATGGCAGAGAAAGACGGGTTGTGCTCAAGAAGAGACCTTCGAAGGATCTACCCGCCCCGCCAGAAGGACCAGAGGGAGAGATCTCTGACGCACCACTCGTCCTGCATGGCAGCCTTCGGCACGCCGACTCCACGGGAAAGCGCCACGGATTGATCGAGGTGGTTGAGCGAGATGGGACTCGTCACAAGGTCCTGGTTCCGCTCTCTATGATGGCAGACATTGTCCGTCCCATGTTCGAGTTTGATGTTATCGTCTGGGCAAAGCGGCATGGCCAATCATTATTCCTTGAGGATATCGACAGAGTCACGGAATGACTGGTATCGGCGCGATCAGCGATCTTCAGATGCTTTGAACGAGTATGATCCCGGCTGGATGTGCAAACGCTTCTTGACGGCGTCTGCTCCTTCGAGGATCCCGCACGAACCGGCACAGCAAGCATGACAAAGTCCGCCTACATATACACGTTCGGTTGTCAGATGAACGAACATGACAGCCAGCGGATGTTCGAGATCCTGGCCGCGAACGGCTATGAAATGGCGGCCAGCCCTGAAGGCGCGTCGCTGATTCTGATCAACACGTGTTCCGTGCGCGCGAACCCGCAGAACAAGGTCTATAGCCTGTTGGGTCAGTTACGGCCGCTGAAACAGGCAAACCCCGAACTAATCATTGGTGTGGCCGGGTGCGTGGCCCAGCAGGAAGGCAAGAACCTGCTCCGCCGCGAGCGGGCCGTTGACATGGTATTCGGCCCCGACAATTACTTTCTGCTTCCTAAGATGATCGAGGCTGTTCGCGCCGGCGAGCGCGTCGTGATGACCGACCGGCTTCCCCGCGACAAAGAGGTCCAGAACTTCATTCCCGAAGAGTGGGTCGAACATGGGCACGTCGAGGGCTGTAAGGCTTACGTTGCCATCATGAAAGGCTGCCACAATTTCTGCAGCTTCTGTATTGTCCCCCATGTGCGTGGCCGTGAAGTGAGCCGTGAAGCGGATAACATCCTCCGGGAGGCGCGTGCCCTTATTGCCAAGGGCGCAAAGGAGATCTGGTTGCTCGGGCAGAACGTGAACTCGTATCGAGCTGATGATTGGGACTTCTATCGCCTGCTCGACGCTGCGTCGCAGTTGGACGGCTTGAAGCGGCTCCGGTTTACGTCGCCGCACCCGAAAGACTGGAGCAATCGGCTCTCGGACTTGATGGCTGCGCGGCCCACCATCTGCAACCACCTCCATCTGCCGTTCCAGGCGGGCTCGGATCGCGTTCTCGCGCTTATGAATCGTCGCCACACGGCGCAGGAGTTCCTCGAGAAGGTGGCGTACCTTAAAACCGCCGTACCGGACGTGGAAGTGAGCACCGACCTCATCGTCGGTTTTCCTGGCGAGACGGAAGGAGACTTCGAGCAGACGCTCGACGTGCTGCGCGCGGTGCGC
>DUZM01000063.1 GCA_013349485.1 Candidatus Hydrogenedentota bacterium
CGGCCACGAATCGCGATCTCGAGGAAATGGTCAAAGAAGGCGAGTTTCGACAAGACCTCTTTTACCGGCTCAACGTGATTGACGTCGCCGTGCCGCCGCTTCGTGAGCGCAAGGACGATATTCCGTTGTTGGTCAGGCATTTTGTCGAAAAGCACGCACAGAAGCTCGGAAGGGAAGCGATGACGGTTACGCCCGACGCCGAGGCGGCGCTGCGGCGCTTCGAGTGGCCGGGCAACGTGCGCGAGCTGATGAACGTCATCGAACGCGCCGTAGCCCTCTGTACAGGCGACCGCATCGACTGCGCGGACCTGCCCTCACAGGTCTGCGACCACGTAGCGGCGCCCGGCAAAGACGTCACGCAATTGCCTCCGGGCGGACTCGATCTCGAAACCCTAATCGCCGAAATCGAAACGGGGCTGATAGAACAAGCCCTCCAAAACGGCCGCCATTCGCGGAAACGTGCCGCGCAACTGCTCGGGCTCACTACCCGCTCACTTCGATACCGGCTGCAAAAATACGGCCTTGACTCGGACGAAGCGCCGGGCGACAATCCGGGACTTTGAGCCGTCAATCTTCGACGAACTTCAGCAGGTGATAATTCCTTTTCCCTTTTCGGACCACGGCAATGTGCCTCGAGGCCAGGGCGCGTGCGCTGAGTTTGGCGTCTTCGGTTTCGACGCGTTCGTTGTTGACGTACAGCCCGCCGTTGCGGATCATCCTGCGGGCTTCGCCTTTCGTTCCAAACACGCCGCTCTCGACCAGCACGTCCACCAGCGGCCGGCCTGCACTAAGCTCGGTGCGCGGCCGCTTGCACGAGGGTACCTCGCTGAAAACATCCTCGAGCGTGGCGTCGTCGAGCCCTGCGATATCACCCCCAAACATGGCCTGAGAGGCGCGGACGGCGTTTCGTGCGGCCTGTTCCCCATGCACCAGACGCGTCACCTCCTCGGCGAGTTTGCGATGGGCTGCTCGCTTCTCGGGCGCGGCCTTAAGTTCGCGTTCGAGTGTGGCGATCTCGTCAAGGCCTAGCAGCGTGAAATAACGAAGAAAGACCGGCACTTGCGCATCCGCTTGGTTCACCCAGAACTGATAGAATCTATACGGCGACGTTCGCGTTGCATCGAGCCAGACGTTGCCGGACTCGGTCTTGCCGAATTTCGATCCGTCCGGTTTCGTGACAAGGGGAAACGTCAGGCCGAAGGTTGTCGCCCCCGCCCGCAACCGCCGCGTCAGGTCCATGCCCGCCACGATATTTCCCCACTGGTCGCTGCCCCCTAACTGCAACCGGCAACCGTAGTTATCGTGAAGGTACAAGAAGTCATAGGCCTGAAGAAGCTGGTACGAGAATTCCGTGTAGCTGATGCCGTGTTCTCTATCCTCGAGGCGCTGTCGGACGGACTCTTTTGCCATCATCGCGTTGATTGAAAAGTGTTTACCGATATCGCGTAGAAAATCAAGGAGGTTCAGCTCGCACAGCCAAGTCGCATTATTCACCATCACCGCCGCATTGTCCCCGGAGAAATCCAAGAAACGCTCCAGCTGCGAGCGAATCCCAGCGACATACTTCTCGGCTTGTTCCCGAGACAACAACTGTCTCTCTTCCGTCTTCCCGCTCGGATCCCCTATCATGCCCGTCGCGCCGCCCACCAGCGCGATAGGGCGGTGGCCGGCCCGCTGGAAATGCACCAGCCCCATAATCGCCAATAAGTTGCCGATATGCAGGCTTTCCGCGCTTGGGTCGAATCCGCAGTACACCGTAAACCGTTCCTTGTCCAGCAGTTCTGGAAGTTCATCGTGCGTGACTTGGTTGACGAACCCGCGCCACGCCAGTTCCTCGAAAAGCCTCATCATAGTGCTCCCTGAAAAACGGGGACTGCTCCGAAACGTGCTCCGATATCACGCCGATCCCAAGACGCGGCCGGCGCGGACAGGCGGGTCAGGCGCGGCGGTACGCGCCGCAGGCGCACGAAACGCCTGCGGGGATCCCTCCGCATATGAATCGAGCTTGCCAACGCATGCTGCATAATGTAGCAAAACCGGCGTCGTGCGTCAAAGGGGCGTCGAGGCGGCAGAATTCGACCTTTGCAAATCGTTGCGAAAAGTGTAATATAGCCCAAAGTAGACTGTCAGATTTTGCAGCATTCGAATTATTCTTGTGGTCTATTATTGATGCGTAATGGGAGGACTTGTCATGGTAAGCCGAAAGGGTTTCACGCTTATTGAATTGCTGGTGGTCATTAGCGTCATCAGCATCCTAGGTGCTATCTTGTTGCCGACGCTGGGCCGGGCGCGCGAGGCAGCGCGCCGCGCGGCATGCATGTCAAACCTTAAGCAAATTGGCTTGGTCTTCAAAATGTACGTGAATGAGGTGAGAGGAGAATACTTCCCGCCTAAGGCCCCGGTCTACGAATCCTTTACTTTCGACATCGAGCAGCTCTATCCAGAGTACCTCAATGCAACCGACATTCTTGCCTGCCCTTCCGATCCGGATGAGGATGATTACTTCACGCCGGGCATCAAGGAGGAGGCGGGCGAACCGAGGAACTGGGTTCATGACGAGGAAAGTGAGGACTGGTTCGGCGTCAATCTCGGTATAACCAAGGACGATGAGCGATACGGCACGTTTGATCTCGTGAAATTCGCCAAACTGGGCGACGCATCCTACGTCTACTTTGGCTGGATGATTGGGAAGAACGACGTCATATTGTCGCATCTGCCTACACCGTACGAAAGCATGTACTTCCTCGGGCTCTACAGCATCAAGTACGCTGAAGCTACGATCCCCGGGGACGTCGATCTGGGCTACCCGGCCGGCCCTGGGAGCCCGCCCGCGGGCGGGCCTGGCGCGCGTGACCTGATGAGAAAGAAGCTTACATTCAACTCCGGCGATTTCGACGCGGCCAATGACTGGGCTACGGCGAAACTCGGGGAACCGCCCGGCACATATCCCCTTCCTGTACCTAGCACACACCCGACGCTCGGCGTTTCCACGCTTGTCCTCTATCGTCTCAGAGAAGGAATCGAGCGGTTTCTTATCACGGATATCAACAATCCTGTCAAAACCGAAGCTGCTCAGTCCATCGTGCCAACGATTTGGGACGTGACGTCGACCATACCGAAGGACTTCAACCATATTGCCGGCGGGACTAACGTGATGTTCATGGATGGTCATGTGGAATTCCTCAAGTATCCGAACGACAGGTTTCCGGTGACGAAAGAGTACGCCTACCTATCGCAATTCCGCACGCAGTAGGTCGAAGATTCGGGAGGGCAAGGCTGCTCCGACCAACCTACGCGCTCGGAGTCTCGCTGGGCAAATGCAGCAAGGTCGTTATGACGGGGCATACGCCGTTAGACGCAACGGCCTCAAGGCCCATCGATTTCTGCGGTGGCCCGGCCATGAGACCACCTTATCAGCCGATTCCCTGCCGAAAGCCTTTTGCCGCCGGGGGAATTCGTGTGGTAGTATCAATGTTAATTGCACAGAGGATTCAGAAGATGGCTGTTTTGGACTTGGTTATATACCCCGACGACCCCCTGACAAAAAGGGCGAAACCATTCAGCGAAATTGGACGCGACGAAGCCAAGCTCGCCGCGGACATGCTCGATACGATGCATGCCTACGAGGGCGTAGGCTTGGCCGGACCTCAAGTGGGCGTGGGCCGGCAGATCATCACCGTACAAGAACCGGGCGGACAACCGCGATGCCTGTTGAATCCCGATATTGTACTGCGCGAAGGACAAGAAACGGGCGAGGAGGGATGCCTTAGCTTTCCCGAGCTGTACGCCGTGGTGCCCCGCGCAGAACGCATTCGCGTGATCGGATTCGACGAGAAAGGCGCCTCGGTCGAGTTCGAGGCGGCCGGAATGCTCGCCCGCATCATACAACACGAAGTCGATCACCTTTCCGGCGTCGTCTTCATCGATCGCCTTGATGTGCTCTCGCGCCAGGCGAAACTCGAGGAATGGAACGAGATGCGCGCAAGAATGGCCGCCGCTATCCGTAAAGGCTGACCACGTCCATGTTGACCGATTCTCCCGCTTTCGAACAGCTCATTGACGCGCTGCGCAGATTACCCGGCATAGGCAAGCGCTCGGCCGAACGGTTGGCCCTTCATCTGCTCGGCGCCCCGGGCAATGACGCAGAAACGTTGCGCGAGGCCATCGGCGAAGCGCGCGCGCGAGTGGCGACGTGTTCCGTCTGCTGCGATTTGACCGAAACGGACCCGTGTTCGGTATGTGTCGACGAGCGTCGGGACCGATCAACGGTTTGCGTCGTCGAGCATCCCTCCGGCGCCATGGCCATCGAATCGGGCCGCGCATACCGCGGCGTTTACCACGTGCTGCACGGGGTGCTTGACCCGCTCGAAGGCGTCGGGCCCAATGAGCTGACCGTCGAGAAACTCTTGGCGCGCGTCGAGGCCGGCGGCGTTAAAGAAGTGATCGTAGCCACAAATGCCACGGCGGAAGGCGAGGCCACCGCAATGTATCTGTCGCGAAGGATAGGCGCGCTTGGCGTAGCCGTAAGCCGAATCGCCCACGGCGTACCCATGGGGAGCGGCCTGGAATTCGCGGACAACGTCACCTTGACTCGCGCGATCGAGGGGCGGCGCAGACTATAGCCGCCGATGCGGGCTAAATGTCCTGCAAGAGTTTTCGCACCAGTTGCCGCACGTTCCCAACGTCGTACGTGGCCGTTATGGTTTGGCCATCCATCGCGATCTGTTCTTTGTACTCAAGGTTGTAGTAGTTTATCAACGCGGCCCCGTACGCCGCCGCGTATTCCTCGAAGGAAAACTTGATGAGGCGCTGCGTGAACGATTCCACCTCCGGGCGGCACTCGATGACAAGGGAGATCGTTGCCCGGTCGGCCGAGACCAAGTCGGCCTGGGCGCGTATTGACGAAACCATCTGCAGCATTTTCGCCATTTGGTCTGAATCGGGGTCTTCCTGAATCCAACCCAAGTTCCGCATGGCCGCAAAGAGGGGATAGACGCCGCCGTCGCGATTGTCGAGCACCGCCTCGAACAGATGGCCGCCGTCGAGTACCAGCGGCGTTAACGTCGGCGTATGCAGCCATAGGTCCCACATCGTCTCAGCCGTCCGCGGCGTCAGGTCACAGCTCCCCGTCAACAGCAGCACGCCTCGTTTCTTACGTACCATCTGCGGCGGTTCCCATGTTACATATCGGAGCGCGCCTTCTGTGTACACCCTTCCCTCATTTATTCTCTGCGCCAAGATCGGCCCGAAACGTTGCTCGTTCACAAAGACCTTCACGGCTAGGATCTCTTCCTCGAGGTCTGTGTCCAACAACAACGCCACCTCCCGTGGTAAGGCGCTTTCGAGTACCCAGTCGGGCACCTCCTCGAGGGGCGGATGGTACTCTTTCAAGTAGTCGTGAAGCAGATAAGGGCGGAATACGGCCTGAACACGGGTCAGCGGGTTGACGAGCGTTGTATGCGATATGCTTGGCGACGTGCGGATGGCGCCGTACTTTCTCTCGAGCACAAACGCCGCGACGGCGACGAGCACAACGACTATCGCAAGCGCGCCCGCAACGGCGATTACGCAGCCCCTTTTCACTCCTGACCCTCCTCATGTATTCTCGAAAACGCGCACGGCAACGGACCAGGCGCTGCAACGACACTCCCCGTTTTCCCAAGCGCGTGCAACGCGGGTAGTGTAACGCTATACTAAGCGCGCAAAGGCGGGTTGTCAACCGACGGCGGGCGCCGCGCCCGGGCGCACTCTCGCGCGCTCCGCGCGCGCGACTACTCGGCCCCGGGCACAATCGTATCCATTGCCTCGACCACAACAATGCCGCTGGGCGTGACGCGAAACCGCTTGGCGTCCTCGTGCAGGTCGTAGCCAATCACCGCGCCTTCCGGCACATTGACGTCTTTCTCGATGATTGTTCTGCGGATGCGCGCGTGTCTGCCGATGTTTGCGCGATCCATCAGTATGGACTCCTCGACATGTGAGTAGCTGTTCACGCGGACCTCCGGTGAAAGAACCGATCGCTTCACCATGCCGCCGCTTACAATGCAGCCGGGACTTACGATCGAGTCGATCGCCACGCCGAACCGCTTACCTTCCTGTGCGAAGACGAACTTTGCGGGCGGCGCCATCGGCGTGTTCGTCCGCAACGGCCAGTTCTTGTCGTAAAGGTTGAACAGCGGCTCCACCTCGACAAGGTCCATGTTGGCTTCCCAGAACGAGTCCAGTGTGCCCACGTCCCGCCAATAGTTGGCCGCCTTCCTGTTCTCGTCCTGGAACACGTAGGCATAGACGCCGTGCGTCTTGATAAGCCCGGGCATGATGTCTCTGCCGAAGTCGTGCGAACTCGAGGTCCGCTCCGCATCATCTATGCAACAACGTTTCAGGACGGGCGTGTTAAACACATAGATCCCCATCGATGCAAGAGCAAGATGAGGTTTTTCAGGAATAGGCTTGGGTTTTTCCGGCTTCTCTTGAAACCCCACTACACGTCCTGTCTTGTCGATCTCGAGAACGCCGAATCGCGACGCATCAGTCAAAGAGGTCTCGATGGCGGCGATGGTGAGATCTGCCTCGGCCTCGCGATGACGCTCGAGCATCTTCCCATAGTTCATCTTGTATATCTGGTCCCCCGAGAGAATAAGCACCTGTTTGGGGTCTTCGTGTTCGATCGAGTACAGGTTTTGATAAATGGCGTCCGCAGTGCCCAGGTACCAATTGCTGTTGACCCGTTGTTGGGGCGGGATAACGTCGATGAACTCGCCCAGTTCAGTGTGCATGATGTTCCAGGCCGAGCGGATATGACGGCTTAGCGACAGGGACTTATACTGAACAAGCACCTGAATGCGACGAACGCCTGAGTTGATGCAGTTCGACAAGGTGAAATCGATAATGCGGTACATGCCGCCAAAGGGCACGGCGGGTTTAGCCCGGTTTCGGGTCAGGGGATGGAGCCGCTCGCCGGCCCCGCCGGCCAAGAGCACTGCCAACGCATCTTTCATCAGACCCTTTCCTCACTGCCCACAAACGCTCTGCACGGCGCCCCGTCCGCGCCGACTAGAGGCAAAGGAAGCGCGATAAACCGATACGTACCCGCGACGAGAGAACCAAGACGCAGCCCCTCGACAATGTACACGTTATTCCGCAGCAATCGATGGTGCGTGCCTTGTCCTTCCTGTTTGTACGGGGCCACCGAAAGGTAATCGACGCCTACGAGCTTGACGCCGTCATCGACGAGACGCTGGGCCGCATCCGCGTCCAGCGCCACGTAGTCGTTGCGTATTTCGCCTTGCACCGGATAGTCGGAGTTCCGCGTCTTGAACAATACACGCGGCGGCAGCGGCGATTCACCCAGCAAATCCGCCGTAATCAAGTCCGCGTCCGGGAAATCCAAGAGCAGCGCCTCGCCGAAAAAAACGGCGGTGTCGATTTCGTGGAGCTTCTTGCCGTCCTCCTCGAAATGCCACGGCGCGTCCACATGCGTGCCGATATGCGTCCCCATCGATATCGCCGAGGCGTTCGTGTTGTCGCCTTTCGCAATCCGCGATACCGGAGCAAGCGTGAACGCGGGATCCCCAGGCCACAGGGTCATCGAACCATCGATCGGAATGCTGACGTCGATCCATTCAATCTTCATCGTGAACTCCCTGCCGCATGCTCGAGCGCAACGGGATCGAGCACTCGGAGCCGCCGATTGGCCACTTCGACGATGCCCTCCTCACGAAGTCCGTGAAGAACGGCCGTGGTCGTTTCCCGTGTCGACCCAATCAGACTGGCGATCTCCTGATGCGTGATCCTCAGCGTGTCCTCGTTTCTCGGCGCCCGGCGATACAATCGCAGCAACCCCGCCGCTACCCGGTTGCGCACCGACTTGAACACGGTTTCCGCAAGCACATTCTCCACTTCCACAGCCCGACGACACAGGCATCGGGCAAGGGCCAAACTGATTTCGCCTTGGTCTCGAGCCACGCGACGAAAGTCATCGGCGCGCATCAGGCACAGAATACTCGCCTCCATTGCTTCGGCGTAGGCGTTGCGCTTCCCCCGGCCCACGAGACACTCTTCCCCGAAGATGTCGCCCGGAAGCAAGTGCCTGAACGTGAGTTCACGGCCGTCGCCGTGCACGCGCGTGATTTTGACGCGCCCTTCCCGAACCCAATATACGTGATCGCACGAGTCGTCCGGAAAGTAGACAATCTGGCGCGGCTCATACTCGCGGTGGTACAAATAATCCTTGACGCCGCCAAGCGTGGCTTCACTCATGCCGCGGAAAAACGGCTCTTGACGCAACGAAAGCGACAGCCGAATCGACTTCTTCATGGGCATGCCTTGTCACCCAAATATCCAAGGCAACGGCACAGCAGGCCCCATCGCATTCTGTACGATGAATGGATGACGCCTTTGGGTGCGCCAGAAATCCAAGAAATAACAGATTCCGCAACCGGTTACCCAGAAACTATAGCATAACCGACCCCAAATGTCATCAGCCCCGAAATTCCCGCGCGGGGACAAGCATTTCTATGCTATTTCCCCAATCACAGCGCCCGCATAGACGCCTCGGGCGCGGCCCCATTGACCGCATGGCCCCAGAAGTCACGGCACGGGCAACACATGTCGCAGAAGGGGACGCGGATATGGACCCCAATCATGGTCTGACACGCCGCAAGTTCCTCACTGGCCACCATACGGTCGACGCGGGGCCGACAAGCGCAGAATAGGGCACCCACCCAAAGGTTTGGCTGTCCGGCACGTCCCCCGTGTCGTCCGCCAGAATGAAGTAGTGGTCCTCGGGGACATACGAGTACTCCCTCCGTTTCGAGTGACCGAACCGCGCCGCCCCGTGCACTGTTGTGAAGGTGCGCGCCGCCAAAGACGGTTCAACAACGGGGGCCCCGTCAATGTGCAGTTTCCCGCCGTCCAAGTACACTTGCTCGCCGGGGACCCCTGCGATTCGACCCAGAAGTGGAAGCGACTCCATGTCTTCCGTTGCGGACGAGTAATACAATACGATCTCGCCCCGCCGCGGCGCCCGGCCCCGGAACGCCCTGCGCCGCGTAAACGGAATCGGTAGCCCGAAAGCGCACCGGTTAATGTAGACGTGTTCGCCGTTGGCCAGCGCGTCGCCCACGCCTTCCGTCCGCACGCGCCACGAGCGCCCCAGGAACAGCCTCACAAACAGAAGCATCCCGAGCAACACTAATATCGAGCGCCACCACCACGTCCCCGAGAACCCAGTGAAATCGCGCCAACGGCTTGGCGGCCAGGCAATGCAAGAGACCCTCCCCAGCAGATGCTCATTGGGCACCCAACCGAATACGCGGCCGTCGCGGCTGGCTCCGCTGTTGTCGCCAAGCAGCAAGTAGCAGTTATCAGGCACGACCGAATGCGCATCGTCTTCCAGTATCGCGTATCGGCCAATATCCGTCGTGTAGCGGACTGCCGGCATGTCCGGGGGCAACGCGAGCGGATGGCCGTTAATGTATACCTTTCCGTTGGCGATGTGAACGCGCTCGCCAGGCAGGCCGATGATGCGCTTCACGAGGGTCGTGTGCCGTGCATTCTTCTCGACGGACTTGAACACGACGATTTCGAAACGTTGGGGCTTCGTGCCGTACCACAGGCGTCGCTTCGAATACCACAGCGAAGCCTTCGTGAACCAAGGCCGGATGCCGTTGAAAGGAAACCGCACGCCGTAAACAAACTTGTTGACGAGTACGCGGTCCCCCCGCATGAACCTCGGATCGCCCAAAAAAGTCGGCTCCATAGACGACGACGGTATCTTGAACGGCTCGAACAACGGCCAGCGGATCAACAGGGCCAACGCGCCCGCGAAAAGTATCGCCTTGAGCCATTCGTAAGCATTCTGCCACGTCAACCCGCCGGTGAGAAAAACTAAGGGAGCGAGAAGCAACGCCCAGAGACTTACCTTTGCGGCCTTCTTCCCGACGTTTTGCCCTAGGGTTTGATCCGGACGCTTTCTTTGACTCTTTCTTGCCATAACGCACTTCAGCCGTCAGTGTAGCGTTAAATACGCACTATGCACCACATGAGCCGGCGCGTCGCTTCCTGCATCATCGCTGTAGATGTCCGACTCGCCGAGCGACGCGGCAATCGCTTCGCGCGAGCGCCGCAACGCCGCCGGTTGAGGAAGCTGCTAGCCGTCTGTTCTTGCCGGCCCGACACGGTGTATGCGGTTGATGGGCCACCAGACGGCGCAAACCCGGCCCACCAGATTACGGCGGGCAACCCGGGCGGCCTCACATTCGCCGCCGGGCGACACCACGTACTCTCGGGGCGGCGATTGCAGGGCTCCGTGCTCACCCGCTGTGGGAAGCACATCGCCCGGCAGGCCAATCACCCGGCCGATCGCTGGCGCGCCCGCGCCAAGCCGGTACGCCACCACGTCGCCGCGGCAAGGCGCACGCCGGAGAATAGTGCCCCGCCGCGCAAACGGGACCCGCAGGCCGAACGCCAGCCTATTTATCAGCACACGGTCGCCTTTCCGCAACGAACCGCCCGCTGCCGCCCCGGAAACGCGCCATGATACCACAACCTGAGTGCGCAACGCCTCATACACCACAAGCAGCGCCGGGATGCCCCATAGCGCGAGTCTTCCCCACGCCGTCGTCGAGAAACCCGTTAAGTCGCGCCGCCGACCAAACGGCCAAAATATGCAGAACGCCCGGCCGAGGATATGGCCGTTCGGCACCCAGCCGTATAGCCGGCTGTCAACGCTGTGTGCGCTGTTGTCGCCCAGAAGAAGATAGCACCCTCGAGGCACTACGGAAAACACCGAACCCGGATGAATGCCGTAGTTGAGGCGATACATCCAGGAGGTCTCCCTTGTCAACGCCCCGCGGGCCACGGCCCGGCTCACGGGGCTCAACTGGGCAATCAACGCATCGACCTCGGGTTCGGACAGGCTTCCCACCTCCCGGCCATCGAAGAGCGCGGCCAACCGATCCAACTCGGCGTACAGCGTTTGCACCGTGCGATTCTCGGAATTAAGCGCCGGATGCGGCCTGTTCCGTTTCCCGAGTTCGAGCGTGCGGCGTTTCAGCTCCGCTTCGCTGGGTTCGAGTTGGGTCGTATAGCACAGCACGTCGCGCAATTGCGGCGGAGGTTCGACGAGCACCCCGTCGATATAGACCTTTTCATCGCGTATCTGCACGTGCTCGCCCGGCAAACCGACCACCCGCTTAATGAGAACACGCCGCGGCGTGCGCTGGTCCGTAGAGCGGAAGACGACAACGTCCCAGCGCCTGGGCGCCGCTAGATGAAACAGACGCGTGTTCGTGAAAGGCAGCCGCGGACCGTACGCGAGTTTGTTGACCAGCACCCGGTCGCCGCGCAGGAACCGCGCGTCCCCGTGCAGCGTCGGCGCCATGGACTCGGTGGGAATAGTGAACGGCTGCACGACCAGCCACAGCAGGACGAGCAGAAAACAGATCACGCGGAGCCAGCCGAGGAGATTCTCTCGCGTCCATGGCCCGACCAATGTCCTAGCGGCACGAATCAGAACGAGCCGGACGCTGGTTGCCCCGCGCGCGATGGGTTTGCCGTCGGCCTTTTCGCCGCAAGATCTACCTGTCGCTTTCATCGATTACGCTGAGCAAGGCCATGAAGGCTTCCTGCGGCACTTCGACCACGCCCACTTGCTTCATACGCCGCTTGCCTTCCTTCTGTTTTTCGAGCAGTTTGCGCTTGCGCGTAATATCGCCGCCGTAGCACTTACCCGTGACGTTTTTCCGGAGCGGCTTGACGGTTTCGCGAACCATAATCCTGTTGCCGACCGCTGCCTGAATGGCCACCTCGAACTGCTGGCGCGGGATAAGCTGACGCAAGCGCAACGCAAGCATTCGCCCCATAGGCGCCGCCCTGTCCCGATGCACAATAGCGGACAAAGCGTCCACCGGTACGCCGTTAAGCAGGATGTCGAGTTTAACCAAATCACCCGGACGGAAACCGATGAGCCGGTACTCGAGTGACCCGTGGCCGCGGGTAAGCGTCTTGAGCTTGTCGTAGAAATCCAGGACGATTTCAGCCAGCGGCATCTGATAGACGGCCGTGCAGCGTCTCGCGTCGACGTACTCCACGCGCACGTGCACGCCGCGCCGACGCTTGCAGAGTTCGATGACGGCGCTGAGGCATTCCGTCGGGCACAGGATGTCGGCTTCAATATACGGTTCTTCAATCCTTTCGATCTCGCCCGCAGCCGGCATTTCCGACGCGTTCTCGATGGTAAGGCGCTCCCCGTTCGTCTTCAGGACGCGGTAAGCCGCGTTGGGCGCCGTCGTGACCAGCGTAAGATCGAACTCGCGTTCGAGGCGTTCTTGGACGATTTCCATGTGCAATAGTCCCAAAAACCCCAGCCGGAATCCCAAACCGAGCGTGGCCGAACTGTCCGCCTGGAATTGAAACGATGCATCATTAAGCTGGAGGCGTTCGAGCGCGTCGCGGAGTTCGCCGTAGTCATTGGCCGCAGCGGGATACAGTCCGCAGAAAACGACCGGTTGGACCTCTTTATACCCTGGCAGCGGCTCGGCCGCGGGCGCCAACGCCCCGGTCACCGTGTCGCCGATCTTCATACTTCTGAGGGTCTTGATGTTGCAGATGAGGTAGCCGACTTCCCCGGCCTCGAGGCGTTCCGTGGGCGTGATATCCGGCGAAAACACTCCCAGCTCTGCAATGTCGTACTTGCGCCCCGTCGACAGCAAGAGCACCTTCATGCCCTTCTCGAGACGGCCTTCAACGACGCGGACATACACGATGACGCCTCGATAGGAGTTGTACGCCGCGTCAAAGATCAACGCCCGGACGGGCTTCTCGCGATCGCCTTTCGGCGGCGGTATTCGCTGGACAATCGCCTCGAGCACTTCTTTGGCGCCTACGCCCTCCTTGGCGCTGGTCAGCACCGCCTTGGCGGCGTCCAATCCGACTACGTCTCGGATCTGCCGCCGGGCGGATTCCACGTCGGCGCTCGGCAAGTCGATCTTGTTGATGACGGGAATGATCTCGAGCCCCTGTTCAACGGCCTTGTAAGCGTTTGCCAGCGTTTGGGCCTCGACGCCCTGCGCGGCGTCCACAACCAGCAGCGCGCCTTCGCACGCCGCCAGACTCCGCGAGACTTCGTACGAAAAGTCCACGTGACCCGGGGTGTCAATCAGATTGAGTTCATACCGTTGGCCGTCGTCCGCCCTGTAGTTTAGGCGAACCGCCACGGACTTGATGGTGATGCCTCGCTCGCGCTCCAGTTCCATCGTATCGAGCACTTGCTCTTTGAGATCGCGCCGGTCGATCGCGCCCGTAAACTCGAGGACGCGATCCGCCAGCGTCGAC
>DUZM01000064.1 GCA_013349485.1 Candidatus Hydrogenedentota bacterium
CCCCCCGTCTCCGCCAGCACCCGCGTGATCCCGCTGGTCAGCGTCGTCTTGCCGTGGTCCACGTGACCTATCGTGCCGATGTTCACGTGCGGCTTCGTCCGCTCAAATTTCTTCTTCGCCATGGTCTGCTCCTTCGATCTTTACCAACCAGCCGGCTGTGCCGGCTCGGTTAAACCTATTCACTTCTATGCAGCATACAGCAAACGCTTTGCTTGCCCGCGTTTGCCGTCAGCACGCTTCTCCCGGGGGCGTTCTATTCAAATCGGTACGGGCTTCCGGTCCGTTCCATGATTTCGTTGGCTATGTTCGCCGGTAATTCCTCGTAGCGCCAGTATTCCATGCTGTGCGCCGCCCTGCCTTGGGTCCGCGACCGTATGTCGTTGGCGTACCCAAAGGTTTCCGCCAGCGGCACGACAGCGTAAATCCGCTGGGTGGCCCCGATCTGTTCCATTCCCTCGAGCCGTCCCCGACGTCCGTTGAAATCATTCATCACCTCGCCCGTATACTCGTCCGGACAAATAACCTCGACCCGCATCACCGGTTCGAGCATCGCCGGGGCGGCCTTGGACACGGCGTTCCGGACTGCCATCGCAGCGGCGGTTGCAAACGCCAGTTCCGATGAATCCACCTCGTGGTAGGACCCGTCCAGCAAGGCAACCTTGACGTCCACCATCGGATAGCCGGCAACCACACCGCTCTCGAGCGCCTCGCGCGCGCCGCGCTCGATGGCCGGCACAAACTCTTTGGGTACTACGCCGCCTTTGCTGGCGTTTTCAAATGTAAAGTGCGAACCGCGTTCCGCCGGCTCCAGGGCCAACACCACATGCCCGTACTGCCCACGCCCGCCGGTCTGGCGGACGAATCGGGCTTCCCCTTCGCCACGTTGACGAACCGTCTCCCGGTAAGCCACAACCGGCTTGCCGACGTTGGCATGCACGTTAAACTCGCGCCGCATCCTGTCCACAAGGATCTCGAGGTGCAACTCGCCCATCCCCGCGATAATGGTCTGTCCGGTCTCCTGGTTGAGTTTGACCTTGAACGTCGGGTCTTCGTCGCTGAGTTTCCCGAGCGACTCGGACAGTTTATCTTGGTCCGCCTTGGTCTTCGGCTCGATGGCGATGTGAACCACCGGTTCCGGGAAATCAAGCATCATGAGCGTCACCGGGCGTTTCGGATCGCACAAGGTGTCGCCCGTGCTTGCGTTCTTTGCGCCAATCACGGCGCCAATGTCCCCGGTGCGAAACTCCTTGACGTCGCTGCGCTCGTCGGCGTGCATTTCAAGCAAGCGCCCGAGCCGATCTTTCTTGCCGATCCGCGTGTTAAGCACCATGTCGCCCGCTTTGACAACGCCCGAGTAAACCCGGATGAACGTCAGCCGACCGACGTGCGAATCCGTCAGAATCTTGAACGCCAACGCAGCGAACGGCTCGTCATCGGACGGTTGCCGCGTGACGTCCTTATCGCGCTGCGTCGGGTGCTTGCCGACAACGGCCGCGATGTCCGAGGGCGCCGGCAAATAGTCGATAACCGCGTCCAACAGAAGCCGGGACCCTTTGTTTCGCAAGGCACTGCCGCACACGACCGGGCACAGCGCATTCCTTACAGTGCCTTTGCGCAACCCCGCAACCAGTTCGGCGTCCGTGACCGTTTCTTCATGGACAAACTTTTCCATGACAACGTCGTCGACCTCGGCCGCGGCCTCGATAGCGTAATGGCGCGCCTTTCGGGCCTCTTCTTCAAGTGCTTCGGGAACCGCCTCGACAACCTGCTCGAGGTCAAGGCCTTCACCCACCCATCGGATGGCCCGCATCCGAACGATATCGACGATGCCTCGAAACGTATCTTCGGCCCCGATGGGCAACTGAACCGGCACGGCGACCACACCCAAACGGTCCCGCATACTCTGAACGGCCCACCCGAAATCGGCGCCGATTCGGTCCATCTTGTTGATGAAGGCTATCCGGGGTACGCCATAACGCTCGGCCTGGTGCCAGACCGTTTCAGACTGCGATTGAACGCCGGCAACGGCGCAGAACACCGCCACGGCCCCGTCCAGAACACGAAGACAGCGCTCGACTTCCACGGTGAAATCGACGTGGCCGGGGGTGTCTATGATGTTGATGCGATGGCCGTTCCATTCACAGGCCGTCGCTGCGGATGTGATGGTTATGCCGCGCTCCCGTTCCTGCACCATGTAGTCCATGGTTGCCGTGCCCTCATGGACTTCGCCCACGCGGTGCACCCGACCGGAGTAATACAAGACACGTTCGGTAACGGTGGTCTTGCCGGCGTCAATATGGGCCATAATGCCGATGTTGCGCATCTTGTCGAGCGGATGACGGCGTTTCACCACGGCGACCTTTCCGACCAGATACACTTAACCCGCGTACGAACGCGAAATCGCGTTCGCAAAACAAGGGTCAAGGCTGTTCGTGGTCGTTTTGTGCATAGCGCCTCTTGCTGTCAGTCCGCCCGATGTCCGGGCCCAAGAACGTCGGGATTCAACTTTTGAGCGGCCGCGCCCCCGCTTTGCCGGGGCAGGGCCGCGTTTGCTTGGCTGCCTGCCAACACCCAATAACCAGTTAAACTTCATTCAATACCGGAAGTGGGCGAATGCCTTGTTGGCCTCGGCCATCCGGTGCGTATCCTCTTTGCGCTTAACGGCTGCGCCTTGATTGTTAAAACAGTCCAGAAGCTCGGCGGCCAACCGCTCCGCCATCGTCTTCTCGCCCCGCGCGCGGGAAAACTCGATGATCCACCGGAACGCGAGCGCCGTTCGGGTCGCCGGCGCGATCTCGACCGGCACTTGATACGTGGCCCCGCCTACACGACGAGACTTCACCTGCAACACCGGCTTCGTGTTCTCCACGGCTTTCGTGAAAACCTCGAGCGGCTCGAGGTTCGGCTGCTTTGCCCGAATAACATCGAGGGCGCCGTAAACAATGGCCTCGGAAAGACTTTTCTTGCCGCAGACCATGGCCGTGTTGATGAACTTGGCGAGGGTCGTGCTCTTGTATTTCGGATCCGGCAACGGCTCGCGTTTCGGGACTTCGCGTCTTCTCGGCATAGGGTCAGGTTCTCCCGTTACTTCTTGGGTTTCTTCACGCCGTACTTCGAGCGGCTGACCCAGCGGCCGTCATGAATCTTTCGGCCGCCTTCGTCCCGAATGCGCGCCTGACCGCCCATGTCGCCGGTCGCGTCCAACACCCCGCGAATCAGATGGTACCGAACGCCGGGGAGATCCTTGACGCGGCCCCCGCGAATCATCACCTGGGAGTGCTCCTGGAGGTTGTGGCCGATACCCGGAATGTACGCCGTCACTTCGATGCCGTTCTTCAAGCGGACCCGGGCCACTTTGCGCAACGCCGAATTGGGTTTCTTAGGCGTCATCGTGAACACGCGCGTGCACGTGCCCGAGGCCTGCGGACACCCCTTCAGCGCCGGCGACTTGGTCTTGGATAGTTGTTGCTTTCGCCCGCCCCGGACCAGTTGATTGATTGTCGGCAAAACACACCTCCTAGTAAGCCATTTATGTGCGTCGGAGACACAGAGATCCCCCCCTGCACAACGGACAAAGAGTTTAGCACAACGACGCCTCGGTGTCAACAACTTTCTCGTTTCCCGATTTCGCGACGATTTTGGCCGGTTTGCGTCTGCGAGGCCGTTCTGGCATAGTAAGCTCTTCCTGCCCGGACACATCACAGGCAACCGTCGCGAAGCGACGCAGATGCCTGCAAATACAAGGCGCGCGAGCGAGGCCCGCGCAGGCGTACTGCGTAATACCCCGAGCAGGCCGGCCGAGCGCAACGCAGTAGTTGCAGGTAGATGCGCCGCTGCAGTAGATTGCCTGTGATTTGTCCGGGCTACGGCGGTTGCCTGCCGGGAAGAGGCGTCCGGGGCGCGGGGAAAACGCCCCATGTGCGGAAGGAGGGAGAATGCGCAGCACAAATCCATTCAAGCTTGCTCTGCTGGTTGCCGCGGCCACGATTGGCTGCGCCACGATGCCAATTCGCGACACAGGAGAATATGTGATGGATCTGTACAAGGCGGCGCCGGGCGTCGAGACACGCTGGGCCGGGTTCGAGAATCCGAATGCACTCAAAGGCCGAGGCGGCACGACGAACAAAGGGGCCAAAGGCAACGCGTTCGAGGACGTCGAGCCCGGGGAGACGAAGGAACTGCTGCATGTGCAAGGGCCGGGCACGATCCGCCGGATGTGGGTTACGCTCAGTCAGCGGGACGCGAAAACGCTTCGCTCGCTTCGGCTCGAGATGTTTTGGGATAACGCCGCGAAACCCGCCGCATCGGCGCCGTTCGGCGACTTCTTTGGCTCGATCCTCGGGCAATCCACCGCGTTCGAGAACGCCCTGTTCTCGAACCCGGAGACGAGGTCTTACGTGTGCTACATTCCGATGCCATTTCGCGAGGCCGCGCGCATAACGCTGACCAACGACTCGAGTGAGCGCATCAGTCACTTATTCTACGATATCAATTTCACGCTCGGGGATCGCCACGAAAACGACATGCTCTATTTCCATGCGCATTGGCGGCGCGAGCGGTGGACCACGCTCGGCCAGGACTTCGAGATCCTCCCGAGAGTCGAGGGCCAAGGCCGGTACCTCGGCTGCAACGTCGGCGTCATACTGAATCCCGCCAACCGCGGCTGGTTCGGCGAGGGCGAGGCCAAAATCTACCTCGACGGCGACGCCAAATGGCCGACGCTCGTAGGGGACGGGCTCGAAGATTACATCGGTACGGCGTGGGGCCAGGGCGTTTTCGTCCACCGGTATCAAGGGTGTCTGGTGGCCGACGGTGAGAGAGGCCGATTCACGTTTTACCGCTACCATATCCCCGACCCGGTGCACTTCCGCAAAGACTGCCGCGTTACCATCCAACAGCTCGGCGGGGCCCCCAAAGGCGACGTGCTCAAGATGCTCGACGAGGGCGTACCGATCAAACCTATCAGCATCGACCACGGCGGCGGGGGCAAGTTCGTCCGATTGCTCGATATGGATCCCGTGCCGGAACTCGACGACGCGCGCCTGCCCGACGGGTGGGTGAATTATTACCGCCAAGACGACTACTCGGCCGTGGCGTTCTTCTACCTCGATTCACCGGTTAACCACTTGCCGCCGATCGCCGACATCGAGACGCGAACCGAGGCGATCGAGTAGCGCCGAAAGGCATCCCCTCCGGCGAATCGGAATGGCCGTGAGCCTATGGCCGCGGGGTAACGTCTGAAACATTGCTTGTTGGGCGCATATCAGGCTATCCAGAGCATGACGTCGCAGGTGACAACCCACGCCTCCGCTTCTCGGACAACGTCGTGGGTGTATTCAGCGCGAAGACATGCGTGAACCGGGGTGCAAAGTTATCGACGGCGCTCTGTACACAGTCATTGAGCCGGGGGCATTTTTGACCCGTTAACGAGAACACCAGTTGGTTCGAGTCTTGATAGCCCGCCGGAGGCGGGCGCCGGAAAAATGGTATCGAATCCGGGCGTCTTATCCGATGGTTCCATCACCCCCCTCCGGGGATTGAGACATGGGCTTCGGCGCTTTGCGGTCGGACTGCTGTTACGAGCGGAGACCTCGGCTTTGGACACTCTACCCTTCAGGATGAGCAGACATTTTGATTCGGCTCCTAAGAGACTGCGTTGTGGTCTATTGGGAATGGAGACGCAACCCAAATGGCTGCGCGGGCGTAGGCGCTAGCAAATGTACGCCTTGTACTCGATGTCTTCGGTGGCCAAGTCCGGGAAGTATCGGACGATGAACTCCGACAGCGCTATCACCCACGGCGGCCATTCGCACGACGTAGCCTCCTTAAGAAATAGCCTCCCCGGCCTTCCAGGCTTTGATATCGGTTCTATGCGCTTCATCGTTCTCCTCTCTTGCTTCGGGATTCCGCAACGTGCGTCCTGTCCCGCCGGCCAACCCAGTGATTCTAGGTCATGTCTTCCGAGATGTCTATCCGTGCCATATGGCCAGATCTCCGGAGGCAAAGGAAACGTTGGCCGGTTACACGCTGAACAATACACTGATGCTTTCGCGGTTGTGGATGCGGCGGATCGCTTCGCCGAATAGCGGCGCGACGGTAACCACCTGAACCTTGCCGGACAACGGTTCCGGCTGAGTCTCTACAGTGTCGGTGATGAGTATACGCGCGATGGCACTGGCGTCGATTCTCGCCATCGCACCGGGCGAGAACACGCCGTGCGTAACGGCGGCTGTGACGGATTGCGCACCACGTTCAAGCAGTTTCTCCGTGACGTCGATAAGCGTGCCGCCGGATATCGTGAAGTCGTCTACAACCAGGGCCGTCTTGCCGCGGACGTCGCCGATGATCTCCATGATTTCAGCCGTTTCATCGTGGGCGGCGCGTTTTTTGTCGCCGATCGCCAACGACGCGCCCAGATACGACGCGTACTTGCGGGCCTTCTTCGCAAAACCCGTATCCGGCGATACAACGATCATATCGGGCAGATCCATCTTCTTCACGGCGTTACACAGCACCGACAACGCATACAGATCGTCCACCGGAATGCGAAAGAACCCTTGGATTTGCGGGGCGTGGAGGTCCATCGTAACGACGCGGTCGGCGCCGGCGGCTTCGATAGCGTCGGCGCAGACCCGCGCCCGGATAGACACCCGCGGCTCGTCTTTCTTGTCGCCTTTGGCATAGGAGAAATAGGGCATGAGGACCGTGACCGATTCGGCGCTTGCGCGCTTGAACGCGTCCACCCAGAACAGCAGCTCCATGAAGTTGTCGTTGGGCGGGTACGCGGTCGATTGCACCAAATACACGCGTCGGCCGCGGACATTCTCCAGAATACGAACAAACAGGTTGCCCTCAGAGAAACGTAAGGTCTCGCCTTTGCCCTGAGGAATGCCGAGGTACTCACAAACCCGATGGGCAAGACGCGGGCTGCCCGACCCGCTAAACACAAGAATACCGTCTGTGCTCATGTGCCGCTCCTTCTGCTCGGCTTCGAGGCCTTTCTTCAATTGGTGTGTGGCGTCCATAAATACACACTTCATGCGCATGACGCTGGCGACGATTGCCTGCTGGCGCTACTTAGTTTCTTTTGCAGAAAGCGCATTTCGCAGAAAAACGGGCCGGGGCCTGTTGAGAAAGCACTGCCATGTCATTCCCAACTTGATTGGGAATCTCGTTGCTCGCTTACGGCAACGGCTATGCGATAAGATTCTCGTTTCCGCGGGAATGACAGTCCGGGATATGGCCTTCTTCAGCAGCCCCAAGAGTCCACTCTCACCCAGTATCCGTGCGCGTTCGTCGCGAACGCGCGCGCGTTAGGTACAGTCCCATTGCCTGGCGCCGCCTTACGGGCAGGAGTGTGATCTGTGGGATAGCCGTCAACGGAAGACGCTTGGGCGGCGTTATCTACTTTTGACAGGTCACGTTGCGGGCTCTAGAATTATGTTCATTCTGTCGGTTCCGGGCAGTCCTGGAAGGAGGCCTTATGAAACGCCTTTTTTGTCCGCTGGTTCTGTATTGCCTCTTAGCGGGCGCGGCCGTTGCTGCTGCGTCGCAAGCGGCGGTGGATGACGTGCGGGTGTGGGTAGAACGAACGGCGCAGTCCGAGGACGAGAAGTTGATGCTTCGGGTGGCGCATGCCGAATACTACGAGGGACAGGCACCGCTCTTTCTCGACTGCGCGATCGAGGGTGCGGATCCGCAATTGCATGTGCTGGCGCGGTTCGTTCTGTTCGACTCGGACGGTTGCCGGGCGCACGAGGGCCAGCTTCACTTGATACTAAAGGAAGACCGCACACCGTTCCGTTTCGAGTTGGATCCGGGTTCGGTGCCATCCGGCGTCTACCTTGGGCACCTCGAGGTGGTTCGTCCGGCGGAGCGGGTGGTTGCTTGGCAGGAATTCTGTGTGGAAAAGATCGTTGGCAGCGAACTTGCCGCAGCACTCGATGCGGCTGCGAAACGTGCCGTCGAGCTGCGCCATGCCGTCGGCTCGTTGGCCGCCAGTCCGTCCCCATACACGGCTGTACGTCTCGCCATCGCGGAAGATTTCATCAACGCCGCCCAGCGGGACTTCGATGATGACGATTGGCGACGCGCCCGGGCAACAATAGAGTATCTGGGGGACGTCTTAGATTTCGCAGCGAGTCAGTTGGCACCCGAGCCCGACGCCCCCGAGTTGGCGGGAATGGCGCCGCGCGAAGACCTCGGCACAATCGGGATTCGCAACGGCACGTTCTACCTGGCTGGGCGACCCGTGTTCTTGTTCGGGGTGTACGGAGACGACAATCTCGCCGATGAATTGTCTATGCTGCGACGTTACGGCCTCAACTTCGCCGTTTTCGAGATGGCGCCCATCGACACGTTGGCGCCTGATTTCGGGAAAAAGGATCTCGCCGCGAAGTTCGATCCGCTGGTCGCACGAGCCCAGGAGGCGAACATCGCCTTGAGCGTATCCCTTGCGCCCCACCGGATGTGCGACTGGGCGTTCGAGAAATGGCCTGAGATGAGAACGGCCGACTGCGGCCTGATGAATTTCGACCTTACGCACGTCGGGGCGCGATCCGTGCTCGAGAACCACTTCCGAATGGCCGCCGCCTACCTGGCCGAACAGCCTGCGGTCACTAGCGTCTGCCTTGTTGACGCGCCTCGGTTCCGGCTCGAAGGCGAACCGGTGCGGAACCGGTTCGTGAGGCACGCTCAGGATCTATATGCGAACCGGTACGCGCTGAATACTTCTTGGAAGACCCGACTGCGAGATTTCGACGAGGTCGGGATCTGGTGGGATCATGGGAGGCCGGCATACCAGTACGATTGGCAGACGTTTCACGAGGGGTTGGCGTCGGAATGGTTCGCCTGGACGGCATCGCTCGTGCACGAGGCGGCGCCGAATATGCCGCGCTACGCCAAGCTGGCGGATGACGCCTTCGAGACGGGGGCGTCGCGGGGAGGCGTCAACCGCGAGGGTCTCGCATCGCTTATGCAAATCAGCGGGTGTTCGGCCCGCATCAGCAACCAAAGCTCTCGATACAGCGTGGGCTATCCACAACAAAACGCTCACTTCGCCCTGTTACAGTCCCTCGCGCCGGATAACCCCGTTCTCAACACGGAAACGCACGTTGACCTCGCCGGTAGCCGCGGCGCGGGCAGGGTTTACGCCACCGTGTACAGCATGATCTGGGAAGGCGTGATGTCAGGGCTCGACGGCTTGGCCGTTCCAAGTTCCGAGAGCGGCGAAGGGGCTGCCTTCTGGCGCAATCCGGAAGCCGTCGATGCGCTCGCTATGGCCTGCCTGGACCTGAACCGCCTGGGTGACGTGGTCGCGGCGTGCCAACGCGCGCCAATCGATCTGGGCATCTTATGGAGCATGTCCGCCAAAATCTTCCATGACGGCGATCCCTACCTGGCGTCCGCGTACCGGGCGTACGAGGGGTGTTCGTTCTCGGGCTACAATGTTGGATTCGTGAGCGAGCGACAGTGTCTCGAAGGCAAACTCGATGACGTGCGCGTCCTAGTGCTTCCCAAGACACCGGCAATGGAAGAGCGTCCGTTCCAAGCGATCAAGGCGGCGACGGAAGCGGGCGCACCCCTCATCCGCACCGGCGAACCCAGCCTCTACGACCAGCGGGGCTACCCGAGAAAAGGCGTAATCGTCCCCACGGAGAACACCGTGCTGATCCGAGGCAACGATACCCCGGGCGACTACCTCGATGCGGTCGACGCCATGGCCGGACTCGGCAATCTCCCTGCGATCCCCCGGGCCGTCAACCCACACGGATATCCCCTCGAAGGCATTCGTACGCGATACCTCGACCTGGCCGACGCCGAGTACCTCTATGTCCTCAATTTGAGGAAGGCGCCTGTCATGTGCGCGCTGACGGGCGGGGCGCGTTCCGGCCGAGATTTGATTCGGCGCCGCGACGTCGCGTTTCCCAGGCAACTCGACCCGCTCGACCCGATGCTTGTTCGTCTTGCGCCGCTCGACGAGCGGCCGCCTGAAGCCGACGCGCCAACAACGGGGCCGTCCCGTGCCGGGGAAGGCGCCATCCCCACCGCCGAGGTTCGCGCCGTCAGCAACCCAGCCGGGCAGGCCGGGACAACGGCCCGCGTCCATAAGGCGAAATGAGAAGCACCAAGGGGACGGCCCAAACGTGTTGGATTAAGACGCGGCGAATTGCGCTTGCCGGCTTGGTACCTTGGGCTTGAATTCGATCCGGCGGCGGACAGTGCCCCGCCATCCCCTCTTCGGGGCAGGGCTCATTCCGGTGAGTTCATCTCGGCCATGACGTCGTCGAGGATCAACAGCCGTTCGAACCACAGTTTGAGCAGGGTGCACAAATACCGGCGTCCCATCTCGCGGATCCGAAGGTTGGATTGTCCCCACGTCCGTCCGGACCAACTGATGGGGATCGCGGCGACGGCGTAGCGCCGAATCAAGGCGGACAGGGACATCTCGATAGTAATGTTGAAATGAGCCGCCCGCAAGGGTGAAATCGCCTCAATAACGTGACGCCGGTAGACTTTGAAGGCGTTTGACAGGTCGTTGTGGCGCGTCAGAAACATGAGGCGGATCACGGTGTTGCCCAACCTGTTTACCGCGAGTTTAAGCGGGGGATAGGCCGTGACGTTGCTGCCCTTCATGAATCGCGATCCGAAAACGCAGTCGTACCCTTCCTCGATTTTGCGGTAGCAGCGCACGACATCGGCCGGATTGTCGGATTGGTCGGCCATGACGATGGCCACCAGATCGCCGGTAAAGTGCCGAAGCCCGTGCCGGACGGCTCGTCCCAGTCCTGACGCCCCGGGATTGCCCACAAGTACGATTTCCGGGATGTCTTTTTGAGCCGTGTACGCGGCTTGGGCCGTACCATCCGTACTGTTGTCGTCCACGACAACCAACTCGAACGGGATTCCTTCGGCGCGCAGGGCGTCCGCAAGCGCACGAAGCGTCGGCGACACGTTCGCTTCCTCATTATGTGCAGGAACAATGATGGAGTACTTGAGCGTATTCTTCTCGACGGGTTCCGTTTTCCCGCAGCGATCCGGCACCGGCCCCATTCTCCCTTCGCGCATTCCGGCGGATTGCTAGTCTACGCTAGCCCGATCGGTTTTCGCAACGGGCTTGAACGGCAAGCCGCCCGCGAATAGAATGCGGACATTCCCCAGGATCTGCAAGCCGGGAAGTAGGTCTTGCGTAGAGAAGGATTCTGATGCGATGGGGCAACCGGTATCGATCGCGGCAACGGACATAGAAGACGTGTTGCTGATCGAGACGACGGTTTTCCGCGACATGCGGGGTTTTTTCACGGAAACCTACTCCGCCAAGACGTGGGGTGCGGCCGGCCTCGAGGTATCCTTTGTGCAAGACAATCTCAGCAAATCTGCGAAGGGCACGCTGCGGGGAATGCACTACCAGCTTGCACCGCACGCCATGGGAAAGCTGATCCGCGCTGTAACAGGCGCATTGTTCGACGTAGCCGTGGACTTGCGCCGCGGCTCGCCCACGTTCGGGAAATGGGTTGGCCGCGTGCTCAGCGCCGAGAACGGCCTTGCGATGTGGATACCGGAGGGGTTTGCCCACGGTTTTATCGCCCTCGAGGACGAGACCTTAGCGTACTACAAATGCACCAATTTCTACGCGCCGGAAGCGGAACGCGCCATTATCTATAACGATCCCGAGATTGGCATTGAATGGCCGATCGAACCCGCGTCCATTTCGCAAAAGGACGCCGCGGCCCCTACCCTCGAGCATGCGGAATTCAATTTTGTGTATGACCCTGGCGCCTAGGCGCGTAGGCGCGCCGCGCGTCGTACTGCTGGGCGGCCCTTCAAACACGATTGCGAACACGAGAGGCCGGACAAAAAGGATGTCATAGCATTCCTGGAATAATGTGCGGAGGAGGATTACGGTGCGAATCTTGGTGACGGGCGGGGCCGGGTTCATTGGCTCGCATATCGTAGACACGTACCTGGCAGCGGGCCATGACGTGTGTGTCGTCGACAATTTGTCGACGGGTTTTCGTGAGAATGTGAACCCGGCGGCCTCGTTTGTGGAGTGCGATATCTGTTCCGACAAGATCGAGAAGGTCTTTGCACAACACAAGCCGCAGGTTGTGAATCACCTTGCCGCGCAGATGGACGTGCGGCGAAGCCTCGAGAGCCCCGTGTTCGACGCCGACTCGAACATCCTGGGCTCGATCAGGCTACTCGAATGTTGTGTGAAGCACCAAGCAGATAAGTTTATATTCGCATCGACGGGCGGCGCCATCTACGGCGAGCCGGAAACGCTGCCGGCCGCCGAGACATGCGAGCCCCGCCCCTTGTGTCATTACGGCGTGAGCAAGTATTGCGCCGAGCAATACGTACAACTGTACAGCAGACTGTATGACCTCGACTACACTGTCCTGCGGTTTGCAAACGTCTACGGGCCGCGTCAGAACCCCCACGGCGAGGCGGGCGTGTGCGCCATTTTTATTCTTCAGATGATCAAAGGGGCGCAGCCGATTCTGTACGGCCACGGCGAGCCGCTGCGCGACTATGTGTATGTTGAAGACGTCGCCCGGGCAAATCTCCTTGCGCTCGAGATGGGCAGCGGTGAAATCATCAACCTGGGAACCGCGCGAGGCACTTCCGTGCGCGCCGTTTATGACGCAATCAAATCAATCTTGTCATACGGCGGCGAACCGATTCTGAAACCGCGCCGCGTCGGAGAGGTCGATCGGGTGTACCTTGCCAATCGTCGGGCCAAGGAAGCGCTCGGGTGGCAGCCCGAGGTCGATCTGAACGAGGGACTGCGCCGTACCGCCGCGCAGATCGGCGACGCGGCGCGGCGATCCTGAATTGCAGCATCCGTCTTCGGCTGTTCAGTGTCCCCCCCCCACGTCCCAGATATGGATTGGGTTGCCCGTGAGTTCGCCTTGTGAAGTTCAGTTCTCCCGGCAGCGGCCGTGTGGTCGGGCGTACGGCAGCAATCACTTGGGCGCATCTCGAGGGACCTGGTCGAAAGTCGGCGGGTCAAGAGGCACAATAAGAACCGTGTCGAAGAGGGCTTGGCCTTTGTCCCTGTAAATGCCGACAGACGCCTGGACAAACGCCGCCTGGTCGGGTCGGCGCTCGTAGAGCGTCTCCCATGCCCAGTCTCGGACCCTGCGTTGATTGATTGCATTATCGGATGCGATTTGACTGGTTTCCGAGTCGTACCAGTTCCAACCGGCCACAAGTCGCGCCCCTTCGGACTTGCAGCGGACGGCGAACAGGAAGAACCGGCCTGTTTCGACGGGAAGAGGCGCTGTCTCGCAATACACGCGCTGGCCCGCGTCTGTGGCGCGGATTC
>DUZM01000065.1 GCA_013349485.1 Candidatus Hydrogenedentota bacterium
CCCATTGACGGCTTGTGCTCGCCTGTTTAGAATGTAGCCTCAGGGGTGGCCAGGCTCTATCGCGCGCAGAAAGGAGGGGGAGCAGTATGACTAGACGAGCTGTTGCGCTGTTTGTGATCTTGGTGCTCATTTCGGTGACAGTTACGGCGCGGGCCGCGGATAAGCGGTTGCTGTTCGATGTTCCGCGACTCGAAGGAATTGTTATTGACGGGGATCCGGTTGATTGGGGCGACGGGGCGTTTCGCGTCGATATCATGACAACGCCCGATGTCGAGTTGCTTCCGCCCGACGATTTTCGACCCAGGTTTCAGCTTGCCTGGAGCGGCCTCGGGCTGTTGCTCTTGGTTCGGGTTTCGGATGATATTCCCGTCGAAGGCACGGACCCCGGTTCGCTGTGGATGAAAGACTGTATTGAGGTATTCGTTGGGGGCAGACTCGGCCAGGGGGGCTATTATCAGGCGGTTGTGGCCCCGGGACGCGACCCGAGCCATCCGGAGCTTCGTTACAAGTTCTATGACTTTCGTACAACCGAAGAGAAACCCGAGCTGACGATCGAGGCCGCGGCCACGCATTCGCGCGCCGGTTACGTGCTGGAAGTCCTGTTTCCCTGGTCGAACCTGGCGATTGCGCCTGGGCTGGGCTACGAAGTGGCCTTGCAGCTTTTTATAGACGACGCCGACGGCCCCGATGACCGTTACCAGCAACGCTGGTTCCCGGACGTATCGGCCAATATCAGCAACTTGATGCATCGGGTCAGGCTGGCGGAGCAGGGCAGTCCGGCCGTGCGAGCCAAGGCCCGTGCGGCATGCGTTGACGCCGAACATGCGCGACTCATCGTGGACAGCGTGCCCGAATTGGCAGGAAAGCGCATCAAGGTGAAAGCGGGCAAGAGGACGTTGGGTAAGGGAATCGTGGGGGACGCAGACGGGTACGGGCGCGCGAGGGTGTTGGTGCCCATCGACGGGAAAGGGAAGACCTTGGATCGAGCAACGGTTCATTCACAAGGCACCGAATTGTGTTCGGTAGCATTGCCGGACCCGGCCGAGGCCCGCGCAAAGATGCTGACTGAAGCCAAGCTCCGGTTGAAACCGTTCGTGTTTACGGGGGCCGATTTCCCGGCCTGCGACTTCGAGGATCCTCAGGAAGTGGCGAAGTTTCTGAGAGAATACGCCATCAAGACGACCTACTATGACAAAACCTACACGCTCGTGTCGAAGGCGGAGAGCCCGGGGCGCTACGGCGCCGTGATCGACATCGTCCCGGAGGATGGCCGGCCCATTCGGCGTTTCCGGACGCTGTTCAGGCTGCCGGAGTCCGCCGAGGCGTTCCCTTGGTGGACCTTCGACAGCAGCGCGAGCATTCTGCTCCCGCCGGCGTATGGCATCGACCCGGCGGTGTTGCGTGAGCACAAGAGGAACGTTTCCGACTATCTCGGGATGCTTTTCTTCGAGAACCTCGGCAAATCTACGTCCGGCGCCACGCTGCTTGCGGGTTTATATGAGGGGCTGCCCATGGGTCGAGAGGCGGGGGCGTTTGAGGACGTCGACGCCGTCGACCGGCAGTGGTGGGTCGGGCTTAAGCGGCAACTATTCGGCACGGCGGAACGATGGCCTGGGGCGTTTATATGCCCCAGACCCATCGAGGGCAAGCCGGCCCCCATCCTTCGGAAGGGCAGTGAGAAGGAAGCGGGCGTGAAACCGGGCGCGGGGAAGAGGATCGACGCCGTGCTGCGTGCGTGGGCAGCGGACAGCGATGAGGCGTTTGCGGCCTGCGTTGCCAGAAATGGTGTAGTGTTCCTTCACGAAGCCTACGGGCAGCGCGACGGCCGCCCCATGACCACCACCACCAAGAGTTGGATGGCTTCGCTTACGAAGCTGCTTTCTGCGACGCTCATGATGATGCTGGTCGATCAAGATTTGGTCGGCCTTGACGACACGGTGGACACGTTTCTGCCGCCGTTCCGCGATATCGAGGCGCCTAAGCCCCTGACGGTAGGCAACCTGTACAACCACACGGGCGGACTGTGGGGCCATTGGGGCGACGACCTGCACGACTTTGAGGAGGTCATTGCCGGGTACTACCCGTTTCTCAAAGTCGGCGAAGAGTTCGTATACGACGGCGCGGGGCCAGCCCTGGGTTCAAAGATCATCGAAACCATCAGCGGGGAAGCGCTTCCGATGTTTTACAGAAAACACCTGCTCGAGCCGCTCGGGTGCACGAATACGGACGTGACGAACAGCAGCTACGATGCGCAAAGCGTCCCCGAAGACATGGCAAAGGTGGGTCAGATGCTGTTGAACGGGGGCGCGTACGGCGATATGCGTTTCTTCTCGCCGGAGACCCTCGAGCAGATGCTCCCCAGGAAACTCACCAAAGAACTGGGTGAGCGAGGAGAAAACATCGTTTGGGGGATTGGGACGATGGCGTTGCCCGAAAAGGGACTCGGGGAGCGCACGTTTGCCCATTCCGCGGCGTCGGCTGCGACGCTCCGTATCGACCCGGAAACCGGGCTCGTCATCTCGATGACGCGCAACGGCGCCGGGGCCAATTTCGCCGAGTACCACGAGAAATTCATCGCAGCAATCGTCGACAACCTCGTAGATTGACGCAGGGGTGCGAGATCGCTCCTCGATGACGCCAGGCGAGGCGGCAGGCGTCGCTGACCCGGCGGCGCGATGGCGGTTGGTGGTGACCGGCTATGCTCAGGCGGCCCGTACAACGCGTTGTCGAATCCGAGCGCCATGAAGGTGAAACCGTCCGCGACGGCTTTCTCGACGTTCTGGTCGTCGTCGGCGACGGCGGCGGCAATAGCAATCAAGCGTTCAGGACGTTTCCTTTGCGCCAAGGTCTTACGTGGCGTCCTCGATGGCGGCCCGAGCGGCGGCGAGGGCGCTGCGGGCGCCTTGCTGCAGGAAAACGCTGTCCAGTCCGAGGGCGATGAAGGTGAAGCCGTCAGCTATGGCTTTCGTGACGTTCTCGGGTGTAGGTTTGACGACGTGCAAGCCGGCTGATTTACCGGTGCTGGCGCACGCGGCGACGACATGCTTGCAGGCTTCCACGACGGCCGGTGCGTCCGTTTGGCCGGGAATGCCGTAGGAGCCGCTTAGGTCGTAGGGGCCTATGAAGACGCCGTCGACGCCGTCCACCGCAAGGATTGCGTCGATGTTTTCGACGCCCTGCTTGGATTCGATCATGACCACGATGGCGACGTTTTCGTTGGCCGATGCCGCGTATAAGTCGAAATTGGCGCCCCACTCGTTCATTCGTGCGAAGCCGTAGCCGCGCACGCCCTGTGGCGGATACTTGGACGCGGCCACGGCCCGCTGCGCTTCTTGCGGGCTGGCGATCAACGGGATGATTACGCCCGCGGCGCCCGCGTCGAGCATCTGGCGGATTGCGAGCGTGTCGTTCTCGCGGACGCGCACCAAGGGCGTGCAGCCTCGGCCGTGCAGCCCCCGGAATAGCTGCGTGCACGATGCCACGTCGAAGTCTGAGTGTTCCGCGTCCGCAGCGACCCAGTCAAATCCGGCGTGGGCGAAGATCTCGGCGGTCGCGGCGTTGCCGCACTGAATCCAGCCGCCGAGCGTGACCTTTCTCTCGAGCAGCGCCTTGCGCACGGTGTTGTTTGTCATAGCGTTCTCCGGGTGCATCCCGACCAGACATCTGGGCGGCTCCTCTGTCGGCTGGTGATTGTCTCACGCATTGGCAAAAGGGCGAGAGGCACAACCCCAAAGGAGAACGCCGTGAGGACAGTATACTCAGGAATCGATTTGTGTTCCAACAACAACGGGCCCCGTGATGCCCGGGTAAGCCTGAGCGCAAAGCGTGGACTGACGCAAGCGAGCGCCCCGGCCTCAACGGCGGGGCTCCCGCCTCAAGCGGGGAACGAGACGCGTCTCTGCGCGGTTAATTCGTGGCGAAGGTGCGGATTTCTTTCGGGGTGACGAAGACGTCCATATTCTTCTCGAGGGCGAGTTCGCGATAGCGTTGTTGCGAGATATCTGCCTGGAGCGGGGCGCCGCGCGCGTCGGCCAACTCGACTTTCACAAACGGCCCTGCGGGGTTGATGTGGATGACCTTTGCAGGAAAGGAGTTCCGGCCTGCCGCGTCGATGGAAATGTCAAGGAGATGGGGCCGGACAAAGACTTGCGCCGACCGCCCCGCGTGTTGCGCATGGTCCTCCGGTTCTTCTCCGGCATGCCCGACGATCATTGCCTCGTCGCCGTGAATCCTGCCGTGAAAGAGGTTCACGTCGCCCAAGAAGTTCAACACGAAGGCGTTTGCAGGGTGATGGTACACCTCTTCCGGCGCGCCGATCTGTTCGATGCGGCCTTCATTTACGATGACGACGCGATCCGCGACCTCGAGCGCCTCTTCTTGATCGTGGGTTACGAACACGCTGGTTACGTGGATCTCGTCGTGGAGCCGCCGGAGCCAGCGGCGCAGCTCTTTGCGCACCTTGGCGTCGAGGGCCCCGAACGGCTCGTCGAGCAGCAGCACTTTCGGCTCGACGGCTAAGGCCCGGGCAAGCGCCACGCGCTGCCGTTGGCCGCCGGATAGTTGCGCCGGGTAACGGGTGGCGAAGTTCTCGAGTTGCACAAGCCGCAAAAGCCCGAAGACCTTCTCGCGGATGGCCGCCTTGGACGGCCGGAGTTTCCTCGGCCGGACCCGCAACCCGAAACCGACGTTCTGAAACACCGTCATATGGCGAAACAAGGCATAGTGTTGGAACACAAAACCGACGCCGCGCTCGCGAGGCCGCATCGCGGTTGCATCTTCGCCGTGGAGAATCATGCTGCCCGCATCGGGCGCATCGAGTCCGGAAATGATGCGCAACAGGGTGGTTTTGCCGGAACCGGACGGTCCCAGCAGCGCGACCAGTTCACCGGACGCGACGTCGAGGCTCACGGTATCGAGCGCAACGAAGTTGCCGAAGCGCTTGGTCACGTTTCGTATCTGGATGCTCATCTGTTTGTACCTGCGTTTTCGAAAGGTCCAACGGCGGATTCTTCCGTCCGCCACTCGGCAATCTTCTTGACAGCGAGCGTCGCGATACTGACCGCCGCCAGCAAAGACGCCACGGCAAACGCCGCTGCAAAGTTGTATTCGTTGTACAGGATCTCGACGTGAAGCGGCGTTGTGATCGTGCGTCCGCGTATGTGGCCCGACACGACGGACACGGCGCCGAATTCGCCGATAGCCCGCGCCGTGCACAGGATCACGCCGTAAAGCAGCCCCCACCGAATGTTCGGCAGCGTGATCCGAAGAAACGTCTGCCACCCGCTCGCCCCGAGGGCCAGTGCGGCCTCCTCGTCGTCGTTGCCTTGCGACTGCATCAGGGGTATTAGCTCGCGCGCTACAAACGGGAAGGTGACGAATACGGTGGCCATGATGATGCCCGGTGCGGCAAACACGATCTTGATGTCGTGCGCGGCCAACCAGGGCCCCATGGCTCCCTGCGCGCCGAATAGGAGCACAAAAATCGCGCCCGAAATCACCGGGGAGACGGTGAACGGCAAGTCGATGAGCGTGATGAGCACGCTCTTGCCGGGGAACTCGAACTTTGCGATGGCCCACGACGCGCATACCCCGAAGACGAGGTTGAGCGGCACGGCAACGCCTGCGGTAAGAAGCGTGAGCCGGAGGGCCGACTGGGTATCGGGTGCGCAGATGGCCTCCCAATAAGGCACGATACCGTTCCGCAGGGCGTTGCCGAACACCGCTATTAGGGGTAGGAATAGGAACAGGGAAAGGAAGATCAATGCAAGTCCAATAAGCCCACATCGCACCGGCGCCGATTCGGTGATGGCGACGAGCGGCGGGGCGTTCGGGGCGTCCACCGGTTGCGGCGTATGTTTCCGATGGGTAGTCATTGGCTTGGCCATAGCCCCGAATGTTGCTGTCGGCGCGTCCACCACTGGAGGAGATTAATGCAGAGCAATAGCGTGAATGAGATGGCCAGCATGGACACGGCCAACGCCGTGGCCCCGGCGTAGTCGTACTCCTCCAATTTCGTCATGATGAGCAGCGGCACGATCTCGGTGCGCATGGGCATGTTCCCCGAGATGAATACCACTGAGCCGTACTCGCCCAACGCCCGGGCAAAGGCGAGCGTGAAGCCGGTGAGTGCGGCGGGGAATATCAGGGGGAAGAGGACCTTAAGAAACGTTTGTCGCCGGGTAGCGCCCAAACTCGCGGCCGCTTCCTCGATTTCCGGGTTCAGATCGCGCAACACCGGCTGCAATGTACGCACCACAAACGGCAGACCAATAAACGTGAGCGCCACCACGACGCCGGGATACGCATAGGCGATCTTTATCCCCCCGGCTTCAAAGCGCCGCCCCAAGAGCCCCGTCGGCGCGTACAGGGCCGTCAACGATATGCCCGCGACGGCCGTAGGCAATGCAAAGGGGAGGTCCACAACCGCGTCCACGAGCGCTTTCCCGGGAAATCGGTAGCGCACAAGGACCCACGCCGCCAGGAGGCCGAAGATTGTGTTGATGGATGCCGCCAACGCTGACGCGCCAAAACTCAGTCGGTACGCGGCAAGGGCTCGGGCAGAGGCAACGGTGTGCCAGAACTCGCTCCACGAGAGCGTAGCCGCTTTGAAATAGAGGGTCGAAAGGGGGATCAGCACAATCAAGCTGAGATACATGATCGTAAAACCCAGGGTCAGGCCGAACCCGGGGATTATGCTCCTGTGTCTCGATGCAACGGCCATCTTTCTCCGCCTTTAGCTTTTCGAACGACCATCCCCTTGTGGCAACGCCATAGACTCTCCTACCGCGTCGGCTGATAAATCTGATCAAACGTGCCGCCTTCGGCGAAATGGGTCTTCTGGGCAACGTCCCACCCCTCGAAGAGCTCCTCAATCGAGAACAGCTCTACGTTGGGAAACTGGGAGGCGTACTTCGCCGCGACGGACGCAAGTGCCGGACGGTAGTAGTGCTTTGCACAGATCGCTTGGCCTTCTTCCGTATACAAGAATTCGAGATAGGCTTGGGCGACATTGCGGGCGCCGTGTTTGTCCGCGTTTTTGTCGATCACGGTAACAGGCGGTTCGGCGCGTATGCTGATGGAAGGCACAACGATCTCGAATTGGTCTTTGCCGAGCTTGTTGACGGCCAACAGTGCCTCGTTTTCCCACGAAATAAACACGTCTCCGATCCCCCGCAGAAACGTGGTCGTCGAACCCCGCGCCCCCGTGTCCAGCACCGGCACGTTCTTGTATATACGCGCAACCAAGTCCCGGGCTTTCGAGGCGTCGCCGTCCCATTGTTTCAGCGCGTAGCCCCACGCGGCAAGGTAATTCCATCGCGCGCCCCCCGAGGTTTTTGGGTTGGGGGTAATGACGGCCACACCGGGCTTGGCCAAATCGGGCCAGTCGCGGATGTCTTTCGGGTTTCCCTTCCGGACGAGGAAAACGATTGTGGACGTGTACGGGCAACTGTTGTTCGGAAGGCGGGATTGCCAATCCTCGGGGATCAGCCCTGCCTTCTCGCTTATCGCGTCGACGTCATAGGCGAGGGCTAGGGTCACGACGTCAGCCTCGAGCCCGTCGATTACGGCCCGGGCCTGCTTGCCGGCCCCGCCGTGGGACTGACGGACGGTCACCTCCTGCCCCGTTTCGCTTTTCCAGTGCTCACAGAATACCCGGTTGAACTCTTGATACAATTCCCGGGTCGGGTCGTAAGACACGTTAAGCAGCTCCAGGTCTGCGGCGTGCCCCGAGCCCGCCGTCAGTCCTGAAAGTACGGCAGCCGCGACGATGAATAGTCTTCCCTTGGCAAAAAGCGAGATGCCCTTGCCCTTACAGGCTTTCTCGGTTTTTCTGAGGGGGGTAGGCCAAAACGTTCTCATTTGTGTACTCCGATGGGTCAAGAAGCTGGAATTTTCCCGGTCTATTAGTAGGTGTGCAGTTCTTGTGCCAAGTTTTTCGTTAGGATGCGCAAGTACATCCATTACATAATGTTATGCTTTCAGTTTTCATAACGGCCGCCAAAACCTTGTATATATGCTTGAAATTAACGAGCATATATGCTAATCTATCTGTTAAATAACAAAGTTTTGGAGGTTTTGCGATGATCAAGTTCCGCGAAATACTCTTGGACGTATGGCGTGAGGCGTGCCGTCATATCGATATTGCCGAATCGACGGCCAATATTGCCCAGATTCTGGTTCAGCACATGCCGCTGGGGCAGCTCCTTGTTCGTCGCGGCGATCCGGAAAGAGTGTGCCTGGAAACGGTGGCAATCGGGTTTCCCGAGCGGGACACCGGGGACCTTGGCGTTCGTGTCGAGTGTACGGAACGGCAATGGCAGCAACTGGTTGCATGGTGCGCCGAGGGCAACGTCGTGCAGCGTCGAGGGCAGTCGACATTCTGGGACGAGCCGGGCCTGGTTTTCCCGAGCAATGCCAGAGGCGACGTTTTGTCCGGGCCGCTTCGGAGTCCTGGCGGCGCGCCGGGCGTGTTGACGCTGACAACGCCCCCTGACGAGATGTTCGAGCCGCGCCATCAGTCCATGGCTGAAGTATTGCTCGAACCGTTTGCGGTCGCATTGGAGAATGATCGGCGGCTTCGGGAAATGGCGACGTTGCGCGAGGCGGCCGAGGCGGACAAGCAGTCGTTGCTGGCCCGGCTTGGCCGCAAGACGTTAGGCGATTGCATCATCGGGGCCGATTCCGGGTTGCGGTTGGTGCTGGAGCGCGTCGAACGTGTTGCGCAATCTGACGCCCCGGTTCTGCTGCTCGGCGAGACGGGCACCGGCAAAGAATTGATTGCCAGGGACATACACCGGAGGTCAGGCCGCGCGACTGGGCCGGTGATGCGGGTGAACTGCGGGGCCATTCCTGCCGAACTCGTTGACGCCCAACTTTTCGGCCATGATCGAGGGGCATTCACCGGCGCGTCCGAAGCGCGAAAAGGCTGGTTCGAACGGGCGGACGGCGGCACTCTATTCCTGGACGAGGTGGGGGAGTTGCCGCTTGCGGCACAGGTGCGGTTGCTCCGGATCCTTCAGGACGGCTGGCTCGAACGCGTCGGCGGCCGTCAGCCAATCCATGTGGACGTCCGCGTCATTGCCGCGACAAATCAGGACCTTGCGGCTATGGTGTCGAACGGAACGTTTCGAGAAGACCTATGGTACCGTATTGCCGTGTTCCCGATTCTGCTGCCGCCATTGCGTGATCGTGTTGAAGACATACCGGCCTTGGCGCGGCACTTTGCCGAACGCGCGGCGATCCGGTTTCGCCTTCCTGTATTAATGCCTTCGGATGAAGATATCCGCATGCTGGCTTCGTACCATTGGCCGGGAAACATCCGAGAACTGGGGGCCGTCATGGACCGCGCAGCGCTGTTGGGCAACGGACGCAAACTCGACGTCGTGACGGCGCTCGGGACCGCGTCTCCGTCGGCGCCACCTCGGGATGCCGCACAAGATAACGCACTCCGGCCTGGACGCCCCTCGCCGGACATCGTGCCTCTGAACGAGGTGATGCGACGTCACATCGAGGCGACGCTCGAACGGACCCATGGGCGCGTTGAAGGCGCCGCCGGCGCCGCCGCCCTGCTCGCGATCAATCCGCACACCCTTCGCGCCCGCATGCGGAAACTTGGCATCGACTGGACGGAGTTCCGTACACAAGGCCGTTCGTAACGGAATCCCGGTCTCATTTAGCAGGCGGGCAATTCCCCTTGTTGCGGAGTCTATATATACCCGCAGAACGGCGTCAGAAGAGGCCTTTCACGAGCAGCAGAAAGCCGAGCACGAACAGGGGGATGCCGATGACGGCGCCGATGATGGTGGACGTGAACAGGAGGCCGAGGGCCATGAACCCGAGGCCGAGCAGCATTGCCAGTAACGCGCCGACGG
Organism: Candidatus Hydrogenedentota bacterium; assembly: GCA_013349485.1. GTDB lineage: Bacteria > Hydrogenedentota > Hydrogenedentia > Hydrogenedentales > SLHB01 > DUZN01. The sequence continues at coordinate 9,873 of DUZM01000065.1, forward strand.
CCTTGGCAATGAGTCCGGCCAACGCCCATAAGGCCCGGAAGGGCCAGAGCAGCCAAGCCGGCGGGAGGATGCGCTCTGAATGACTCATGTGTACGCCTCAATGAGAGCCCTTGCTAAGGAAAACCAATTGAGTTCTCAGGTACTAGTTGACCGTTTTCAATTTCATATTTGCGGCGCAGCCGCGTCAGATCTTGAGGATTCTGATCTTGCCGTTTGTGGTCATTAGTCTGACGGTTGGGCCGCCGTCGCCCACGGCGCCGATGACGCTTTTCTTGGCCAGTTTACCACTGACGGCGATGGGGAAATCGGTGGTGATCGAGCCGAGGGTGGTTTTTGCCTCGAGGTCGAAGGCGCTGCCGCTCGGAAACGCGGCGGTGATCGAACCGTTGGTTGTTTTGCACGTGATTGCGTCGGCGTCGGACAACGAGCCGGCGTGCTCGAGTTGGATGCTGCCGTTCAAGGTCTTGGCGTCAACCGGCCCGCCGACGTTTAGGCACGAAATATTGCCGTTGCTCGTCTCCGCCTTGATCGCTCCTCGGACGTTCTCGCACGCCAGTTTCCCATTCGAGCTGGTCAGCGATACGTCGCCCAGCACGTTCGCCACCTCGACGCTGCCGTTCGATGTGCGCAAATCGAGCGTGGCCGTTTTCGGCACGCGGATCTCGTAGCGGACCGTACGGGTCAGCTTCCACCTTGCGCGCAAGTACTTCGTTTCGATGCGAAGCGTTCTTTCGTCGCCGGTAACCTCGACCTGGATCGTGTCCAGAGCCTTCGACGGCGGCGCTTCCTTCCTGCCGAGACGAAAGAGCTTGCGTATCCCGGGGATGCCGACTTCTTTGTGCGCCACAATTGCCACACTCGGCTTATCCCAGGCGGTGATCCTGATGGCCCCGTTCTTGTTGATGACGGTCACACTGCCCTTGTCGTTGAGCGGTCGTTCCTCCTTGATCGTCGCCGTGTGATAGCTCGGGGTGTCTTCCGATACATCCGTGGCCTCCGCGTGGCCGAAACCGCTACGGAGCACGACGACCATCCCGAAGAAAAGAACCACCAATATGCCTATTCCTTTCATCAACTCCATGCCGTTTCTCCTATTGAAAGCCCTCAAGGGGGAGGGCGAGACTTTGCCGAGGCGGTCTGACTACGAACACCACGAAGAGCCCGGCACTATTCCTTCAACTTACGGTCCCAGTTGAAGTCGCGCGCCGTAACGATGCCTTCGATGCGCTGGATGCGTCGGTCAAGGTTGTCGTACGTGCGCTTGAGTCGGTGCAGCGCCATCGAGCGCGAACTGGTCAGCGAGTTGTAGAACTCTTCGTCCGCCTCGCTCTGGAATGGCACGATCGGCTCGGGCTTGATCAACAACGCCGCCAGTATATACGCGCCGATGGTCCAAGGGAAGAAAAAGATCATCGCGAAAACCGCGATCACCCGCATCCAGAACACCGAGAAGTTCAGATACTCGGCGATGCCCTTGCAGACGCCGAAAAGGACGCCGTCGCGTGAGCGGTACAATCCGCGCTTTTCCTGTTCGGGGTAGGTCATCGGTCACGTTCCTTTCGTTTCCCGGTCGAGCAAGATGGTCTCGAGCGCGTCCACCCGCTCGGCCAATTTCGACAATCCTTTGTGAATGTCCTGAATAAGTCGTGTTTCCTCGGCCTCGAGTTTTCTGCTCGTCCTCCCCTTACGGCCGCCGCTCGCAATCTTGACAATACCGAGAATGAGTATGGCCGGCATTAGAATGGCCGCAAGCGGTATGGCCAACACAGCAAGAACAATGAGAATTAGTAAGCCGATATGCATGATTGCCAGGCTCCTTTCCAGGCCGCATCGCGCTACGAGTTCTCTTTGCGCGCGACCTCCATCAGAATCGTCTCGAGGGCCTCGATGCGTTGCTCCATGCGCTGAAGCCCTTTGTAGATCTGCTGAATAAGCTCGGTTTCCTCAGCATCGAGTTCCTTGCTCTTCTTCTTGGCTGCGTCCCCGCGAACAACCTTCATCGTCTCGACGAAGTAATGCCCAAGCACCGCCACGACCGGCAACCCGAATATCAGGATGATGGCCAGCGCAGCCGGGTCGGTAAGAATTCTCACTAATCCCGTCATTGCCTTGCTCTTTCCCTCACATCTTGATAACTAACGGTTCGCACCCACGTTTCGCTTGCGGACACTTACTGGCCCGGCGCGATCGAGCAGTATGGTCTCGAGCGCTTCGACACGATCCTCGAGCTGCGAGAATCCTTGGTACAGCTCCTGAAGCATGCGACTCTCGTTTGCTTCCGTGTGCTCTGTCACACGCCGGCTTGCCTTAGGAACGGCCCTGCTGACAGCTCTGCTCCCAATGGCTATGATCAGACCGAACAGCACGAGAACGCCCACGAAAACTGTCAGAGGGATCGCGGGGTCGCGGTGCCACGGAATCCTAAAAACGTCCATAATAATGTAACAGGTTGCACCCACCGTGCCCATTACGAGCGCGAACCCGAGGCACAACGCAATGAACGTCGCCAATACTCTCAATCCGGATCCCATGGCAAGTTCTCCCCAGACAACGGGCGTTTCGCCGGCTACGCCTCGCCCTTCTTGCGCGTGGCCTTAAGCGCTTCGAGTTCCTTCTCGAGTTCTTCATCGCCCTCGAGTTTGGCAAACTCACTTTCGAGCGGAGGCTTCTTGCCAAAATTCACCAGGTCGGCCTCGGCCTCCATGCGCTCGATCCGGTTTTCGAACTGCTCGAAGCGCACCATCGCGCCCGACGTGTCAACCTTGCGGATGCCCTTCTCGGCGCGCTTGCGGTGTTGCGCATGCGTGTGACGCTGCACAAGGACCCGTTGCTTTTCCCGCGCCGTGTTGAGCTTGTCCTCGAGCTTCATTATATCACTCTGGTACTGCTCGACCACCGCGTCGCTTTGCGTCAACTCCTTCTCGAGGGCCGCTGCCCGTTCACCGTAGCGGCGCTTCTCGAGCAGCGCCTCGCGGGCGAGGTCGTCGCGGCCTTTGTCCACCGCCAACTGGGCCTTGTCGCCCCATGCCTCGGCGCGTTTCCGGGCTTCCTCGAGCGCCCGCTCGACCTTCTTCTTGGCGGCCATGGCGCCCGCACACGACGCCTTGATCTCGACGAGCGTGTCTTCCATCTCCTGAATCATCAGCTTCACGAGCTTTTCAGGATCCTCGGCCTTCTCGAGCATCGCATTGATATTCGAGCTGATTATGTCCCTAAGTCGCGTGAAGATTCCCATCGTACTTCCTCCTACTCTTAATTCTGCGCCCTGATTCAATTACATATACGGGCAACCACATATTCGACCTCTGACGCGCGCCTGATGGCTCACGCCGTATTCGTATCAACGCAACCGTTGTGCCAACTGCCTCGCATTCTGTAACGCACGCTATATGAAGGGCTTACAGGATGGCCGGCCCATCCATTGAACG
>DUZM01000066.1 GCA_013349485.1 Candidatus Hydrogenedentota bacterium
CGGCCGTCGAGGGCATCGAGAATCCGGAAGAACTCCTCGATCTGTTAGATCAGAACGATGACGGCGTACTCACCATGGAGGACGTGCCCAACGGCCCGGTGCCCGTCATCCGCCTCCTTGAGCTGATTCGCGCCGCAGACGCCGACGGCGACGGGGAGGTCACGCTCGAGGAGTTGCAGGAGGTTGTGCCGCAGATCACACAGGAGGAATTTGCCCGCCTGGATCGCAATGGGGACGGGGTGTTGTCGCCGGCCGATGTGCCGCCGCCACCACCGGACGACTTCCGGGCGCTGATCCTTCGATTGTTTGCTTTGCTGGATACCGACGGCGTGGCGGGCATATCACTCGAGGAGATCCACGCCGTGCTGCCCGAGTTCCCCGCCGAGGTCTTTGACTTGCTGGATCGCAACGACGACGGCGTGCTGAGCATCGCCGATCTGCCGCAGGGGCCGCCGTGCTCGGAACTGGAACGGCTGCTGGCGCTGCTCCGCGCCGCGGACGCCGACAACGACGGCCAGGTGACGTTTGAAGAACTTGCCGCGGTGGCGCCCTGGATAACCGTCGAGCAGTTCGACCACCTCGACCGCAATGACGACAACGTCATCAGCCGCGAAGACTTGCCGCCCTTTGGCGAAGGGCCGTTGGCGCATCTTGTCCACATACTGCGCCACGCGGACGGTGACGGCGACGGCCGGGTGACGTTCGAGGAGTTGCAGGCGTTGTTCCCGGACATCACGCTCGAACAGTTCGCCCACCTGGATCGAAACGGCGACGACGTCATTACCAGCGACGATTTGCCGGATCCGCCTCTCGACCCGCTCCGGCGGCTCAGACGACTGCTGGGCGTCGCCGATGCGGACGAGAACGGCGCGGTCACGTTCGAGGAGCTGCAGGCCGTCGTGCCCGAGCTTACCCAAGAGCAATTCGACCAATTGGACGCGAACGGCGACGACGTGATCACGCCGGAGGACTTCCCGGAATTCCCGAGGGATCCTCGAAACGAGTTCCTCGAATTGCTGCGCGCTGCGGACGCGGACGAGGACGGCCAGGTAACCCTCGAGGAACTCGGCGCCGTACTCACGGACCTTACCGAGGAGGAACTCGAGGCGGTCTTCGGCCGGCTCGACAGAAACGATGACGGTGTCATTACGATTGACGACTTGCCGGAATCGCCCATTCCGGACGCGCCCGAGGTGCGCCAGTGGTTGCTCGAACTCTTGCTCGCCCTCCTGGACGAAGTCGTCCCGAAAGCCGACCCCGCACTCGACTCGTACGATGTCGCCGACGTGTTCCCGGAGGCGCCGTCGGAATTAATCGCACACATGGACACGGATGCCGACTGGCTCCTGACGGAGTCCGAAATCAAAACGGCACTCGAGGAGCCAGGCGCAGAGGGCGAAGGCGAGGGTGAAGGCGAGGGTGAAGGCGAAGGTGAAGGCGAAGGTGAAGGCGAAGGCGAGGGCGAAGGTGAAGGCGAAGGTGAAGGCGAGGGCGAGGGCGAAGGTGAAGGCGAAGGTGAAGGCGAAGGCGAGGGCGAGGGCGAAGGCGAGGGTGCGCCGATCATTTCCATCGGGTGCGGATCGATAAGCGGCGCGGCTTCGGACAATCCGTTTACCGGCACGGGCGGCAATACGGCCTTGATGGGCCTGGTCTGCCTCGCCATGGCCGCATATGGCAAGAAACGGAGCGCCGCTCAAGAGACGGCATAGCACATATTGACCAATGGCTCGCCGCCCTGCGTCTTCCGCGTCACGGCGGCGAGCCATCTATCCGAGCCAAACGCGATAGTTGTTCATTCCGCGAGTGGGTCTTCGCCCAGTCCCCTTCCTACTCCCACCTCAAGCTCGTGTGCCATCCGTTCCCATTGCGCGGCGGCCATATGCTCCAAGCGGCAACGGGCCGTTAAGCGGGGCAGGAGTTTGAGAATAGTGCGCCGATTGCGCGGTCCCGCGGATGCAACCCGACCGGGTGGGGCGGGCGGATCGTGCGGTTGAGTCTTGACCCGTATGATCCGCGTAATCCGCGGCTCATACTTCAGTTCGGAGCGTCGTCTACCAGAAAGGCTCGTGGATCGGCTACAATGGATGTGCACAAGGCGGCTCCGTGCGCGGAGTCCGGCAAAAAGGCGCCGCATTGCGAGGCAGTATGATAAGGACGGAAGACCTCACCAAGCGTTTCGGCGAAAAGTTGGCGGTCAACGCCTTGGACCTCGTGGTCGAGGAGGGCGAGTTCTTCTGTTTTCTCGGCCCGAACGGGGCCGGCAAGACGACGACCATCAAGATGCTTACCGGTTTGCTGCGGCCGAGCGCGGGCCGGGCGTTTCTGGCGGGCCTGGACATTCAGCAGGAACCGACGGCCGCCAAGCAGATTATCGGCTACATCCCGGATACGCCCTTCCTCTACGAGAAGCTGACGGGGCGCGAGTTTATGCGGTTTGTTGCCGGGCTCTATCGGTTGCCGGAGGAACATCTGAACGGAAAGAGCGAGGCGCTGCTCGAGTTGTTCGAGATCCGCGACGTGGGCGACCAACTCGTCGAGGATTACAGCCACGGCATGCGCCAGAAACTGTCGTTTGCGTCGTGTTTCCTCCACGACCCGCGGATCGTGGTAGTCGACGAGCCGTGGGTCGGGCTCGATCCGAAAAACATCCGGTTCGTCAAAGAGTTCCTGAAACAGAAGACGCGCGAGGGCGTGACGGTCTTCATGTCCACCCATAGTCTCAGCATAATCGAAAACATCGCTGATCGGATCGGGATCATTCATCGGGGCAACCTGTTGCACCTCGGATCGGTGGGCGACATCCTCGCGCTCGCGAAGAATCCCGGGTCTCTCGAGGACGTGTTCCTTGAGCTCACCGAGGAGAAGGGAACGTGAGTCAGGTCGGCGCCATAGCGGCGGCGAAATGCCGGATGACCGGGCATTTCATTGCATCGGCCCGCACGGAATCCAAGCTCAAGATAGGCGTCATCGCCTTTTTCGCCGTGTGCATTTGGCTGTTGGCATTCGCGGTCTTCTACTATGGATTTCTGTGGTTGATCGACTACAGCGCGGACGTGGGCGAGTTCGCGTTCACCATCGGCGACGTGATTATGGCGCGGATGTTTGCGATTATGGCGTCGGCGCTTTTCTTCTTCCTCACCTTCTCGAACGTGCTGGTCTCGTTCTCGACCCTGTACCGATCGCGCGAGGTGGCTTACCTCGTGCAAAGCCCGCTGTCCTATCGGGCCTTCTTCGTCGCGCGGTACGTCGAGTGCGTCGCGTTCAGTTCCTGGGCGCTAGCCTACCTTGGCTCGCCCGTGCTTCTTGCATACGGGGCGGCAAACCGCGTGCCGAAGATGTTTTATGCGGCGGCGGCGGCGTTCTATCTGCCGTTTGTAATGCTACCCGCGGCCATCGGAAGCGGGATCACCCTCGGGCTTGCGTGCGTGTTCCCGCAGCTCAAGCTACGAACCATCGTATTGCTCGGTATCCTGTTAATCGCCGTGTTTGCATTGCATTTTGCCGATGCGATGAATGCGGAAAGGCTGGCGCAAGATAATTTTCTTATCGCGCTGATGGAAGCGACGTCGCAGACCCAGTCGCCGTTCATGCCGGGCGCGTGGTTGTCTCGCGGGATCCTGGCGGCAGCGGCGGGCCGTTTCCGGGACAGCATATCCAACCTCCTGCTGTTAAGCGCCAACGCGTTGATGGCGCTCTGGATCGTTACCGAGGTCGCCCACCGCTTGTTCTACCGGGGATGGTGCGACCTGGTGGGCCGCGATCGGCTCCGGATACGGCCGTTGGGCCGCGGGATTCTTGGGCGGTTGGACACGCTTCTCGGGAGAGTACGCAATCCGGCGCGCGCCCTGGTCGTCAAAGACATTAAGCTGTTTTGGCGCGATGCGACGCAATGGGCGCAGTTTGTGATCTTCTTCGGCATCATGGCGGTCTACGTCGCCAATATCCAGAACACGTTCGGGTATGAGAGCGAGATGTGGCGCAGTTGGGTGGCGTGTTTGAACATTGGCGCCTGCATGCTCATTCTGGCCACGTTGACCAGCCGGTTTGTGTTTCCGCTGGTAAGCCTCGAGGGACGGCGATTCTGGATTATCGGGCTCGCGCCCATCTCGATTCGGCAGGTGGTTTGGCAGAAATTCTGGCTCAGCGTGGCAACGACCTCGGCATTCTCGATGGGGTTGGCGGCGCTGTCGGGGCTGGTGCTCGAAGTGACGCGGCTGCACCTTCTCCTTTCTGTGTACAGTGTGCTTGTAGCGAATCTGGCGCTTTCGGGTCTTGCCGTCGGCCTCGGGGCCCTCTATCCGAATTTTCAGGAGGACAACCCGGCCCGGATCGTCTCGGGCATGGGAGGCACGCTTAACTTTCTGCTGAGCATGGGGTATATTGGCCTTGTCGTGGGCGCCCAGACCGTCATCGTCCAATGGCGCGCCATCAATGCCTATTCCAGTCCGGCGACGTTTGGTTGGGCGCTTGCCGGGGTACTGGTCGGCATCACGGCGCTCAGCGCCATCTGCATGTTACTGCCCATGCAACTCGGGTTGCGCAACCTGGCAAATACGGAGTTCTGACATGAAACAGATTCTCATCAACACGCAACAGCACTGCCAGTTCATCAACATCGACCGGCAAGTACAGCAAGTCGTGCGCGAGGCCAACGTCAATCGCGGCATGTGCCAGCTATTCGTTCCGCACACCACCGCGGCCATCACCATCAACGAAAACGCCGACCCCGACGTCGTGCGCGACGTCATCAAGGTACTTGACAAACTCGTGCCCTGGGGCGCCGACTACACCCACACCGAAGGCAACTCGGCCGCACACGTCAAGGCCAGCCTACTCGGGTTCAGCGAAACCGTATTCATCGAAGAAGGCCGGCTCGACCTCGGGACCTGGCAATCCCTATACTTCTGCGAATTCGACGGCCCCCGAACCCGAAAACTAATGATAAACGTCCTCGCAACCGGCTGAGGGATCCGGGGCTACATGGGGTCACAAGTGGTGGCACGCAATGGGTGCACGTGGTTCAGACACGGGTTCATAATCTGGTGTGCGGCACGGCAGTTGGCACGGTCGATGAACCCGCTTGCCGCGCCATTGCCTGGTGTCAGTGGGCGCGACCGGTTTCCTGCTTCGCCCCCATGCCCTCGAGGACAACTTCGTTGAGCGCTTCGCGTCCGCCGAACCGTGCGCAAGCGTCCAGCACTTCAATCCCCGCCAGGTTGCCGTCGGCGTCGTAGTCTACGGCGATGCCCTCGCCCAACTCTTTGGTCGTCACTTTGGCGCCACGAAACGTAATCGCGAGTGCATCCACCTCCGGGTCGTAGGAAATGTTCATGCTCATCGCTCCTCTCAGTAGTAGTAAGTATACACCGTGACGACTACGATTTCAGTTTCTTCTTCCACAAAAATGGGCTTGACCCGTTTCGTGCCGTACACTTTGCGATTCCACTCTTGCTCGAATACGTACTCCTTCGAGCACTGCAAACGGCCTTCGCCATATTCCGCCGGCATCCACGCCCCGTTCAGAATCGCGGCCTCAACTTCCTCAATCGAGAACCCCCGCTTCTCTGCATATCGCAGAGCATGCTCTGAAAGACGAACAGGCTTCATTGCTTCCGCTTCAGACAGCCCAAACCCGCACCTATCGCGGCCCCAGAACACGTAATGCGTTCACGATAAGACAATAGTGGGATGGGGTGTTTTTAAGACTCCGTCTACCTTTCAGCATCCTCGTCAGGTTCCTCTTCGGGCTCCTCTGATTCTTCCAGTCGGGCTGCATAGCGTTCCATCTCGTGTAACGTGATATCAAGCATCCTCGGGTCTAGCCCCAACTCTTCCAAAGGGAACGGTCCGCGCATAAGGAACTCGGCTGCCCGCCTGAATCGGCGCAACGCGCGGGGGCGTCGGCGCGTCCACTCCTCGCTGCCCGGTAGGCTTCGAGGCCGACCTCGTACAGCCAAGATAGGTCTTCGCGCAACATGCTGGCCAACACAAGAATGAGGATTGGATCGTCGGGTCGTTCGCCGATCATATGAGTCATCTCATGAATCATCATCGGATGCATATGCCTCATGTCGCGGAGACGTCTGCTATGCTTTGGACTGCCAGTGGCAAGATCCTCGACATCGCGGATACGTGAGTCCAAAGCGCGGACACTCGCTACGAGCTCCTCTAGGATTTCATGCTGTGGGCGCATGTGCCTTTCAGCGGGTGCGTCATCGGGAATCGACTCAAGTCTCTTTTCCAGTTCCGGCCACAACGCGTCAAACAGCTGTTTTGCCCTCGCCTCAGGAATGGCATGTTCTGCGGCGGCCTTCTGGATGGATTGGATTACTTCCCCTATTCCCGCTCGGGAGATTTTCTTCGCCTGAAACTGCGCAAGCGGCCCTGAAATGTCGCTAAATTCAAGATCCAGCAGCAGGGGAATGACTCTAGTTGACTCCAACGATTTGGTGAGCGCGCCCGCCTCGAAAAGAACCCACGGCGACGTGATGTTCTCCGAGGTAACGCAGATGATTCCGAAATTGGACGAGCCAAGCTCCTTCGCCACGGACTGCGCCCAGCGCTCACCGGCCTCGATATCCGCCTCGGAAAGCCAAGGTTCGAGATAGTGCAGAACCAAAGGGAGCCATTCCCGAAATACCTGCGCGAGGGCACGGCTACGCTCACCACTCCAACTGATAAAGATCTTCATGGCGCTCTCCTGTTTGGCTCATCCCTGCATCGGTGTAGCTTATGGTCGTGCTGGCGTTTCTACTATCCCCAAGCGCACGAATCGTTCGTGCGGCTCTGCGTGGTGTGTAGACAGCAATATCCGGGCCGCCTTTGGCCAGGCATGCGGCGGCAAAATACCGGAAGGTGTCGCAAGTGTTCGTGAGGGTGTTTCCGCGATGTTTTGCGTGAATAGGCCGCTGTTTGGGTACGGTGTCGCGGGGAAAAGTCGGGCCTTGCACGCCGCTCATACTGAAGCCCTCCCACAGCAGTCGAACAATGAATACAAGTCTAGCGGAAAAGTAATGTATGTGGCAAGTCGCAAGCGGGGGCGGCCCAGGTCCCCGTTTGAGGAGCTGAATAGCGAAGACCTCTCGTCTTTGACTCCATTTTTCGCATGGGGGGCGTTGCGTGTATAACCGCGGGGTTATGAGAAAATCGCTTGGACATTTGCCGGAGCAGAAGAGGGCGGAATTGCGGTTCGCGCGGGACGTGATCCGGGCGGAGTTTCCGGACGTGCAGATGATCATCCTGTTCGGGTCGTATGCACGGGGGGATTGGGTCGAGGACGAGTATCGGGAAGGCCATATCACGTATACGTACGAGTCGGATTACGATATTCTGGTGGTCACGGAAACGGCGCGGGCCGCGAATAAGATGACGGATCAACAGCATGTGCTGGAGCGTCGGATTCGCACAGCGGTCAAGACGCCGATAAGCATCATCTATCACGACATCGACCGCGTAAACCGTATGATCGAACGGGGCCGGTATTTTTTCGTGGACATCAAGCGGGAAGGGGTGCGGCTCTACGATTCGAAGAAGTCCCTACTGGCGCGGATCCGAAAGGTGCGGGATCAGGTCTGCAAGCAGAATGCGGAAGAGGATTTCGCGATCTGGTTTCCTAAGGCAAAGGAGTTCTATGAAGCGTTTGTATTCTCTGTCGAACAGGGATTCCTGAACAATGCCGCCTTTCAACTTCACCAAGCGGCGGAATGCGCGTATGCGACGATTGAGTTGGTCTTCCGGGGCTACAAGCCCAAATTGCATGACCTCGAGAAGTTGGATCGCCGTGCCCGAAGTTACGAGCCGGCGTTTGGCGAGGCCTTTCCACTCGCCACGAAGAAGCAGAGGAAGCTGTTCGAGAAACTGAAGAAGGCCTACATCGACCCGCGATACAAGGCCGACTATGAAATCACGCGGGCCGAACTTAAGTACCTAGCAGCCCGCGCCCGCAAGCTTCATCGCCTCGGCAGCAAGCACTGCAAGGCCAAGATCGCGTCGTTCGTTCCGTAGGGCAAGGTCAAGGCGTGGGCGTCGGCGCCAGCGTGGGTAAAGAACTCGGCGGGGGCCGTGGAACGGACGGCGCCCAACGGAGGTACACGCGGGTCGCGAGCGGCTCAGCAGGGCTTCATGCCGATTCACGTGGTTTCGTCGCGCTCGCCGGGCGCGTCGGATATGGGAAACAGCACGGTAAAGGTGGCGCCTTCTCCCGGCGTGCTATCGACTTCGACGAGAGCGTTGTGTGCGCGGGCGATCCCGGAGACGGCGGCCAGGCCGAGTCCGCGACCGATGAATTTGGTCGTGAAAAAGGGGTCAAAGGCGCGTTGGCGCGTGTTCTCGTCCATGCCGCAGCCGGTGTCGGCGACGCGAACACAGACGTAAAGATCTTTGCCCCGCCGTGTACGGTTGCGATCTTCTATTTTGCCGGTGCTTTCCCGTTCCACTCGATCCGTGGCGATACGGATGACGCCGGTTCGCTCCCCGATAGCCTCCGCAGCGTTCGTGACGAGGTTCATGACTAGTTGGCGGATCTGCGTCGCGTCGCCCTCGACAGGCGGCAGGGCGCGCGCAAGCGCATATTCGAGCCGGACATTTTCCGGCACGGAGACCTGTAGAAGCCCGACCATGTTGCGCACGACCTCGGAGAGATCCAACCACTCCCGGCTGACGTACCCTTTTCCGGAATACGTCAACATCTGGCGGCACAGATGTGCCGCCTTCCTGGCGGCCTCGGCGATATTCTCGATGTTTTCGCGGATCGGCGACACGGCAGCGAGGTCCATAAGCGCCAAATCCACGTTGCCGATAATGCCCATGAGCAGGTTGTTGAAGTCGTGCGCGAGGCCGCCCGTAAGCGCGCCGAGGCTCTCGAGTTTCTGGGTATATTGAATCTCGGCGTCAAGTCTGCGCCGCTCCTCCTCGGCCTGTTTGCGATCCGTCACGTCGCGCACCACCGAGACGGCGCCCGTCACGGCGTTCGGGAAACCGACCAGCGGGGAACTGCGTTCTTCAAGATAATGAATTCTGCCGCGGGCATCCAGTCGGCGGTACTCGATGGTTTCCGGGCGTTGCTCGCTGAGCAGACGGTTGCGATGCTCCGCGAACCGGCGTTGGTCGTCCGGATGAACCGCCGCTTCCCAGTCGGTTTCGCCAAGTAGGTAACGCAACGCCGGAATCCCGGTGATCTGTTGGACGGCAGGGTTGACACTCACGATCTGGCCCAGGCCGTCGAACACGAGAATGCCGTCGCCGGCATTCTCAGCAACCAAGCGATAGTAGGCTTCGGATTCTCGAAGCTTCTGATGAAGCGCGCGGTCGGCTAGAATGCCGGCCGCCCGTTCCGCCACCAAGGCCATGGTCTTCTCCGTTTCCGCTGAGAAAAAGCCGGGTTCCGAATGACTTAGGTTGAGCACGCCCACCACTCTTCCTCGCTCTTCGAGGGGAAAGCACAGCAACGAACGAACCGGCGTCGAACTCTCGGGCGCTGGCACGAAACGCTCGTCCTTGACAACGTCGTCGACCCGGATAGCTTCCCCGGTTTCCGCGACCTTTCCGACGATGCCTTCGCCGACGCGAAACGTTCGGCCTTGCCAGGCCCCCGGCCCGAAAGACTTCCCGGCATCCTCCAATGGACTGCACGCGGCCCGAAGCTCGACCGCCTCCCCCTCTTCAGTCATAAGCATCATCGAACAGTTCTCGACCCCGAGACCCGACGCCACAGTCTCGACGATTTGCCGGCAGACGTCGTCGATGGCTAGGTCCGGGTCGTCGGCTTGGTTTATGCGGCGCAGGATCGAGAGGTCTTGCACCAGGCGCTCATACCGAAGGGTCATTTCCTGCAGCGCCTCGGCATAGGAACCGTTGCTCGAGCGGCCTCGACCTGATTTCATTTTCCGTGGTCGCCTTCTACACTACGCGCGTTCAAAAGGCTGTTCTCCCGGCGGGGGGCAGTTTCCCCTAGGAAAGTACATATAGAATCGGCCCCTAACCGCACGGATTTGCGCTGACACGCTTCGGAGTTGAATTGCTTGTCGAACCGTCTCGATCCGCGCAATCCGCGCCCTATTCCTGTTTCTTATTGCGGCCACGCCGCGCTACGTTACTTCTCTTTCATTAGATGGAAGAAGCGGCGCGTTTCATCGCAGAATTCGCGCAGTCCCTCGATGGCCTCGTCGACGGTTGCCGTCGTCAAACTCAGCGAATCGAGAACGGCCGGGGCGAACGCCGGCTCCGTCCAATCCCCGGCAAAACCGAACCCGGCTGCGCGCGACATGTCGTCCGCCACAACGACGACTGCTAACGCCGTTCGGTGCGGGCCATGGTACCTTCGCGCCCGATAAAGATTGCCGATCACGTCCGTAAGCACCGGAGGAAGACGCCACTTGTCTGCGAGCCACTGGCCCACTTCCGCGTGGCACACGTTGAGCTTCTCCTGTTCCACGTCCCGGAGGCGACGCCGGGACGCTTTGGCCGCCCGTACAACGGCGGCATATTCCTCGCCGAGAACCAGGGCCAGAAGGTACTTGCCGACGTCGTGAAGCAGCCCCGCCGTAAAGCAGCCCGCGGCCGATTCGACAGGACAGTGGCTGGCGCACAATAGCTGACATGCCTTGGCCGTTCCCAGCGAGTGCATCCAGAAATCTTCCGGATCCAGCGCAAATTGACGCCGGCCGGCGAATACATCGAAAACGGACGTCGCCAACGCAAGGTGCCGAACCGCGTCAAAACCGATAACCACGACGGCCTGACGAATCGAATCCACCGGATGGCGAATTCCGTAAAACGCCGAGTTCGCCAAACGCAACGCGCGAGCCGAGATTGCATGGTCACACTCGAGCAGGTCTGTCAGATCCTCCGCCGAGGAACGATCATCCTCGATCGTCTCGAGAATTTTGGTCATGACTTCCGGCAAAGTAGGGAGATCTTTGATTCCCAACAGTTTCTTCGAGATGCGTCGTTCGAGCACTGCTTCCTCACGCATTGGGCGCTCAGACGATCGGCAACGCCGACGGCGACGTTACCCGTTATGTCCTGATACTCCGCGGCCGTTTCCGGTAGAGGCTAAGCAGTAAGACAGCGGGAATGTGATTCAGAGCGCTCACAGCACTGAGACGCTGTACGGCCTCCCATATCCGTTCCTTCCGGAGCAAGGCGCCCCCCGTGGCTTTCTTTATACGAGGATTCTAGCATAGAAGCGCGCACAAAACAACTGAGACAAATGCGAAAAACCATTGAACGGCACACTCAGACGCGATATGCACTGGGCTGTATATTTAGATCAGTAAGCCGGTGGTCTATGCGCGTTTTCGACCGCGTTCGCCGCCCAGGATCCCAACCGACGGCCTTGATTCTCAAGATCTTATGCGCGTATGGCCCGACTCACCGCAAGGTCAGAGCGACCTCGCACGGGGTACCGTCCAGTATCTCGACGACGGCGACGGCCTGTTTCGTGTACTGCGAGAAACGGCCCTCGGAAAATGCTGGTTCTCGGTCAAAGGCCCTCACGAACACGGTGTACGTTCCGGGTTCCATCGGGTGGATTCTGAAGGCGCCTTCGGGATCGGTGCGGGCCAGGCGTGGTTCAAGGATGCGGTCGGGGTCGGTGAGAGCGACGTCACCGACGTCCCCTTTTCCGGGAAGCGCCAGCACGGCCACCTGTTCCTCTTCCCCATGACCAGCGACATGACCGACGAGCGTTCCTGAGCCTGAGAAGTCCGCGTTCAACACCGTTTCCTGGTCTGGGTCTAAATCCACCCAAGCCTCCTTCATTCCGGCACTCGGGTCGCGGTCGCTGAAAACGCGGACATGCGCCTGGCCCGAAGGCAAGTCCTCGATGAAATACTGTCCTTCTTCTATTGTCGCAACTCGCGTGTTCGTTGCCTCATCGACAGTGGTGCTTACGAAAATGCGGCCCCTATCCACCGGTTCGCCCCGCGTGGTCACGGCGCCGCTCAGTACGCAGGCGCCGTCGTGAACCTCGAAGTCGACTACCGTAGTTTCGGCCGATGCCACAACGGCTTCACACTGGTATTTGTTGTTCCATCCCTCGACCAGGATCACTTCGACGAGCCCCGGCGGCACGTGCTCGAAGCGGTAACGGCCCCCGGCATCCGTTTCGGTTCTCAGGAGGCCAACGCCTTCGTCCCCGGGAACGCGCAACAACACGACCAGGCCGCGGGAAGCAGTGACAATCCCTTCAACGGTTCCCCCCGGATCCAGCACAAGCTCGACGTGCGCCGGCTCCGTTCTATTGAGTTCGACGGAAACGGCAGCGCGGGCATAGCCAGGGTGAATCGCCGATATTAGGCCTGGCGTCATCCCTTCATAGGGGATTTGGAACGAACCGTCGCTTTGTGATCGAGCCACGGCCCGATAGCTGAAGAAGACCCCATGATCGGCAGGCACGGCGCCGACGAAGATGGCGGCGCCAGAGACCGGATTGCCCGCAGCGTCGATCACGCGCCCTGAAACGCCAGCCAAAGGTTCGAGCCGCACGATCACGCCGCCGAGCACTTCTTCAGACACAACATGCAGCAGCATGTTCTTCGCGGCGTAACCGTCTGCAAACACCCAAAGTCGCGTCGCGCCGTTAGACCTGCTCGCCATCCGAAACCGGCCGTCTTCCGCGTAGTTTATCGACTTGGCCTCGCGAACGGCCTGAGAAGGCTGAACGTCCTGATCCGGATGTTTCGTGGTCAGCACAAATTGTCTTACGGCTCTGCCGGTAACGGCATCGACCACCCGACCCTCGATCTCGCCGATTCTCGAGAGGACAATCTCGAGGTCTTCGGCGCCGGCCCGAACGCCGGTGAGCCTTACGCGCTCGAAGCCGGGGCGATCCGCTGTGATGGCATACGCGCCTTTCCTTAGCCCGCTGATACGGAAGCGCCCGGCAGCGTCCGTGCGTGCATCCCGGACCAGAAGATCGTTAAACTCATACCATCTACTCGGATCGTATTCGTCATCGGTGGCGTCCATTGGCCCGCGCGCGCCGAACGTGAAATTGTCTATCGGCGTTCCCTGGGTGTCAACAACGCGTCCTGAAATATGGATGCTCTGGTTGCCGAGACGTCGCACCACCAAGCCATTCACGTCTTCGCTTCTTCCAAGTGCTATTCTCGTCACAGGGGCCTTCGCGCCCCACCGCGTCAAGGTGTCATTCACGTTCTCGGGCGTCAAAGCCATGCCTCCGCCACCCAGTATCTCGTTAATCATTGCGTCGCGTGCAATCGCAGCCCAAAGCGCATAGTCGCCGGCGGCCAGCCCGTCAAA
>DUZM01000067.1 GCA_013349485.1 Candidatus Hydrogenedentota bacterium
CCGTCGTCGACGACCAGGATCAGATCGGCGTGCTGTACGGTCGAGATGCGGTGCGCGATAATGATGCTCGTACGCCGGGCCAAAAACTGCTTGAGCGCACTAAGGATAAGTTCTTCGGTGTGCGTATCGACGCTGGACAGCGCATCATCGAGGATCAAGACCCTCGGGTCGCAGATGGCTGCACGGGCGATTGCCAGCCGCTGTTTTTGTCCACCGGACAGGTTGACGCCGCGCTCGCCCAGCAGCGTATCGACGCCTTCGGGCATCTCTTCAACGGTCTCGCGAAGTTGGGCCAAGTTCAGCGCCCGTTCGATTTCTTCCGGCGTGGCGTTTGGGCGTCCCAACGTCAGATTGGCACGGATCGTATCGGAGAACAAGAAGGTTTCCTGCGGGACATAGCCTATATTGCTGCGCAGCAGACTTACGGGCAGGCGGCGGGCATCGACGTCGTCGATTAGGATGCGTCCTTCCGTGGGATCGTATTCGCGCGTCAACAACGAGACTATGCTCGATTTGCCGGACCCCGTCAATCCGACGATGGCAAGGGTCTGGCCCGCTTCGACGTAGAAGTCAACGTGGTGGAGCACGGGCAGTTTGTCATAGGCGAACGACACCTCCTCGAACCGAACGGCGCCCCGGATCGACGCGACATGCTGTTGCGTTTGCTCGTCATCTTGAATAGAGGGCGTTTCGGAGAAGACCTCGAGCAGGCGATTCATGCCGGCCGCGCCGCGTTGGTACAACGTGAGCGTCCACCCGAATCGGGCCAGCGGCATGGCGAGCATGACGACATAGAACAAGTGCGCCGAGAAGTCGGCGAAGGCCAAGGAGCCCCGGACGACCATCAGGCCGCCGCGCCAAACGACGAGCAAGGCGGTGACGCCCATGACCAGTCCAAGGAAAGGCCACGTAAAAGCCATAATCGCCGATAGCTTGATGCTTTCGCGCATGTAGGTTTGGGATACGTTTTTGAAGGCGTCGACTTCGCGGGTCGCGACGCCATAGGCTTTCACGACCCGAGCGCCCGCAAGGTTTTCCTGGGCACGAGAAGTGACAACCGCGAATTGGTCCTGGACTCTTTTTGACTGGCGGTGCATAAGACTAACAAAGCTATAGACGAGCAGGGAGATAATCGGGAGGGGTATCAGAGCGATGGCCGTCAGTTTTGCGCTCAGATAGGTCATCATTGCCAGCGTTAGGGGAAGCCGGAGCAGGTCGACGGTTCCCATGATGCCCGGGCCGATGAACATGCGCACATAGTTCAGATCGTTCGTGGCGCGGGCCATGATATCGCCCGTCTGCATTCGGTGGAAGAAGTCTTGAGAGAGTTGCTGGACGTGCCGGAAGTAGTCGTTGCGGAGATCGTACTCGAACTTGCGCGACGCTCTCACCATAAGACAGCGTTGCAAGTAGCGGGCCACGCCGCTGATGGCGGCGATCAGAACGAGTACGCCGAAGAAGGCCCACAGCACGGATGACGTCATCGTGCCGGCTTCGAGACGGGCTACAACGGCCCGAAACACCATCGGCATGAGCAGACTGATGCCGACGAAGAGGACGGCGAGGGCGGCGCCGGCACCGTACTCCTTCCAGTAGGGTCGATTGTATTGGACGATGGTAGCGAACGGGCGTCCGGGAAAAGCTTTGTGCACTGCGGAATCGGGCATTACGGGTCTTTCGCCGTGCGGATCACCTCGACGCCTCGAACGAGTTCGGACAATTCTTCGGGGCGAAACGGCTTCATAAGGAATCCGTCCGGGCCGGCCTCCTGAAGCCGGGACATACTGCCGTCGACGGGTTTGGCCGTAACCATGTAGACTTTCATGGCCGCCATGGAGATGTCGGACTTGATCGCCCGACACACTTCCCACCCGTCTAGGCCCGGCATGGCGATATCGAGAAGCATCAAACCGTATTCCCGGGTTGCGGCGCGTTCGAGCGCCTCTTCACCGGACTCGCAGCACTCGACGTGCAACCCTTCGGTCTGGAGGCAGCGCTGCATGAAGGCAAGGACCTCAGGGTCGTCGTCGACACAGAGGATTTTCTCTCCGAGCGGCTCCTCGCCGGTCAGCCCTTGGCTCAAGGCGTAGTGGATTCTGCCGAGCAGGCTGCTTTTGCGAAAACTGCGTTTGAGCCGGGACGCGACAAACGAGTGGTAGCGGGTGTATACTTCGTCGTCGTTGGTGATGATGATAATGGGCAGTTCGCCCGCCCACTTGTCCGCCAACAGCGCGTCAAGCGTGTGCGCGGCCTTGTCGCCAGAATCCGCATCCACGAGGATGCAGTCTGGGCGGTGCTTTTGGGCCAGGGCGGCCGCGTGTGCTGCGTTAGCGGCGTGGATAACGTCCATGCCCTCGGACACGAGCAACTCGCGAACCTGCGCCGAAAGGGCGCTATCCTGGGTAACGAGTTCCACAAGGAGCCGGGTTTCCGTGAAGGCCGGGGCTTCTTGCGGCAAAGCCGGGGCCGTCGTCTTTCGCGCTGGCCGTCGTATAGGCAAGGAGAATCGGAACGTGCTGCTCTTGCCGACCCGGCTTGTAACGGTAATCCGGCCGCCGTGTAGGCGGACAATGTCTTGGGCGATCGAGAGCCCGATGCCGGTGCCGCCGTACTTGAGCGTAGAAGAGCTGTCGTATTGGTAGAACCGCGTAAACACCTTGTCCAGTGCTTCGGGTGGAATGCCGATGCCCGTGTCGCTTACGCTTACTTCTACGGTCTCGTCGGCTTCTCGCAGTTCGACGGTTACGGCGCCGCCGTTCTTGTTGAATTTGACGGCGTTCGAGAGCAGATTGTTGAAGACTTGTCCCATCTTGCCCTTGTCGCCGTCGACGAGCACGGGCTCATCGGGCGCGACGAGTTTGAGGGCGATCCGGCGTCCGTCGGCGACGGGCTGTATACTGCGCATGCACGAGTTCGCGCATTCGGTCAGATCGAAGGTGGTAAACACCATTTTCTCGGCGCCCCGATGGAGGCGCGAGAAATCGAGCAGGTTCTCGATGAGCGTCACCAACTTCTCGATGTTGCGCATGCTGATTTCGAGATACTCTTTCTGGATGTCGTTAATGGGCCCGACTTTGCCGTTGTAGATCATGTCGGTGTAGCCCATGACCGAGACGAGCGGCGTTCGCAACTCATGCGAGACGTTCGAGAGGAGATTGGTTTTCATCTCGTCGAGCGTCTTTAGTTCCTCGATGGCTTCGTGGAGTTTTTCTCTGGCGCGGGTCACCTCCTCGAGCGAGACGTGCAAGTTGTCGAGGAGCTGCGCGTTTCGAATGGCTACGGCGACGTGGGGCGCCACTTGCTCCAACACCTCAACGTCGTGGCGGGAGAACGCAGCGGGCAGACTTGAGCCGAGGTTGAGGGTGCCGATAATGCGGCCTGTGGCATACAGAGGAACGCAGACAAAGCTTTTGGTGTAGTCGGGGTACTCGTTTCGAAAGGGCGATCCCGTTTCGTCCAGGTCATCAACGATAAGACACTTGCGTTCTGCGGCCACCCAGGCCGCGCAGGAGTTCTTGCCGTCCAGACGATAATTGCTACCGAGGCTGACTTCGCGTTCGGGCCAGAGTTGCCGCGTGTCAAACCCCTCGCTTTCCCGCTCCAACAAGGCTAGGGCCGCATAGTCGAAATCCACGAGCTTCCTGATTTCAACGACCAAGCTTTCGTAAAGGCGGCCTGCTTCGAGGCTGGAGTTGATGACGTTTGCAATCATGTTGATGGCGCTGATGCGTTCGGAGCGCTCCCGCGCCTCATGCTCGAGCCGCACACTGGTGGTTACATCGCGAAACGTGCCTTCGGTTCCCGCAAAGACATTGGCGTCGTCATAGACGCGGTTCCCAGACAGCTCGACGCAGATGGCTCGACCGTCCTTGCGTTTCATCCAAATTCGAGAACGTTCCACGAAGCCTTTCGCGGCCATCTCGCTTCTGATCCGGGCGTAATCAATCTCCTCGACAAACAGTTCCCGCAAGTTCCTGCCCACGGCTTCTTCCGTGTCGCGGTACCCGAAAACGCCCAAGCCGGCCGGATTCATAAACGTTATCATGCCCTGCGGGTCCGTTTGATAAATACCGTCTCGCATGGATGTTACGAGGCTGCGGTATTTCTCTTCGGACTCCTCGAGTTGTTGGATGTTGCGTTTTAGGGCAAGGGCCATTTTGTTGAAGGAGGTGGCGAGCTCCTCGATCTCGTCTCCGGTATGGATCTTCAGCTTAAGCTCGAGGTCGCCTTGACGGATAATCTGGGCCCCTTCATTCAACAGGGAAATGTGCTGAACGATATTGTTGTGCACGTTCCGGTACGCGAAAACACAGAGGAACATGATGAGCAGGAGACATCCGAGCACGGCCACGCCGGCCGCGATATTGATGTTTGTGTAGACGACGCGGGTCGGGCGGTAGGCGATAAGAAAGAGATCTTCTTGCATGCGGTGATAGGCCAAGAGCACATCCAAAGCGCCGTTGGGAGTCTCGTAGTCCCTCAGGCGCAGTGTGCCATACCCAGGGCTTTCGGGGCTGGCAAGCGCAGCAACAAGGGCGGACGACGCTTGGCGCGTGGCGGCCTTGGCGCCTCCCGCGGCATCCCGTTCGAAATAGAGAACCTGGGCGGTCGATTCCGTGTCCCTGTACACGGCTTGGTAGACATCGGCATTTGGATCGGGATGCGCCGCCCGATCACCCTCGGGCGGGTGTCCCAATGCGTACATAAAGAGGTGGGTGATATCGGTAAGTTCGGAGGCAAAGCCAAGGAGCCTTCGGGCCTCCGGATCTGTGACAGGGGCGGCAATTCGGGCGAGATAGGCGCCCTCGGCGGCGTCGTAGTAGATGTTGACGAACTCGGCATCTGTGACCTTATCGTCCTGAACCGAGTAAGGGAACTGCCGCTCCTCGTCCTCATTGCTTGAGGCCACCAACGTCCCGGCCCGATCAAACACACTGAAAACCGACAAGCCGTCTCGAAAATAGCTTACTTCCTCTTGCAAGTGGGAATGGAGCAACGGGAGCGCGCCGTCCGCTTGCAGCGCAGCGGCAACGGCGGGATGGGCGGCCAGCATACGGGCGCCATTCAAGAGCGGTTCACACGCCAAGAGAACACCGTCGGCAGTACGCTGCGCGGCGGATGCCAAGGCCGTTTCCACGGCCATGCGCTGTGCATACCGCACGGCGTTCAACCCGACAAGCAGAACCAACGCAACCGGAAGGATCCCCACCCAGAGAATCGAGGTCAGGATCTTCCGCTCGATACCTCCTCGGGGCGTATTCCTGGGCATGATACCACGAGCCCACCTTTGGTCATTCGACCACGCGGCCTCGCCCTATAAGTTCCCGGACCTTTTCTAGGAGCTGGTCGACTTTGAACGGCTTTGCCAAGTACTCGTCCGCGCCACACGCGAAAATGCGTTCAATGTCCTGCTCCTTGGTCAGACACGTCACGGCCATAATCGGTGTGCCGCGGGTCAACTCATTCTCGCGCAAAGCAGTGGCTACTTCAAATCCATTGATCTCCGGCATCAAGAAGTCAAGCAGTATAAGATCCGGCGAAAGCTGCGCCGCTTTCAGCCCGACCTCGGTGGCGTTGCTCACCTTGATCAGCTCGAAGCCTTCATCGGTGAGAATCTTTTCCATCAACGCCAACGCATCGGGGTCGTCATCGACGATCATGATACGTTTCTTCGCCGAGCCCTTCTCGCGGGGAAACATATCGTATTCCTCTCGGAAACTGTCCAGGTCTTCCTCGAGAATGCGATAGTGACCGCCGGGTGTACGAGACGCCTTAATCAAGCCTTGCTTGATCCAGTTCTTGATGCTGTGGTGCGTCACATGACATATTTTTGCGGCTTCAAATGTCGTGTAAGCCTTCTGTTCCCGATGCCGTTCGCTCACGATGAATATGTCCTCCCGGGGGTTCATTCCACTTTCGGCCCCCTGCTAAACCGACGCTTCGTCCTGCGATTGCTCGGTTACAATTCGCAGAATGCTCATATTTTTGAAAGATTATAACCGCTGTTTTCGCCTTTTGTCAACTTTGACGCATACGCTAGGAATAACAACAGCGCCATGCTACTATTCCCGGGAACGCCCAACAAAACAAGTTCGCTGGCGTCCGTCCCTGTTGGCCGCGGACGCTCCCGGCCTATTTCGGGTCCGAAGAAGCCCTCGTATTTGGCCGGATTTCACTGGAGAAGCGCCAGGGCTTGTTGGACGGCCTGTGTTTCTTCTTCTTGGAGCCCTGTGGTAAGCAAGACCTTCTGCCAGGGGTAAAGGGCAACAAGAAGGCGATGGTTTATCACCCAAATGGAAATCACACATAGAAATGCGCCGCCGAGGATACCATAGTAACGGCGGACGAGCGAAAGATAGGCCACGCGCCAACACCGTTTTGCTGCGCGTTCCATACCGTCGGTTTTTTCATGAGGTCCGTATTTTTCGCAAATCGTCCTGGCGCTGGGCAAGGCTGTGAACGGGTAGACAGGGCCGAAAACGACGAGCGCCGCCGCCAGAATCCACCATATCCATTCGAGAGAGCCTATCCACTCGATTGACTCACCGGAGGTGCGCTGAAACACCATAGCCGTGTGCAGAAGAATCAGCATAAGTCCGGCGCCGCCCAAGAACACGGCTTTACCCAGTGGTGTGTGCGGCAAGGCCCACGACGCCCGGCCCGTGCGTGCCAGCTTCGTGAGAGCGTACGCGAGAGCATAGCACGCGGCAAAAACCCAGGCCGTGCGCCAAACGAGGCGGTTTGGGAGATCGTACTTCACCCGCTCGACGGTAATTCTCGGGTCCCGGCTTTTCTCGAAGTCTGTCAGTTGCTCGAGGGCCGACTCCAGCTTCATTCGTTTCGTTATTGACGTCCTGTCGGGAGCGCTGCTATCGAGTTGGGCCACCTGTTCGCGAAACGTCGAGGCCTGGAGCTGGATTCGTAGGCCTGCAATTGCCTGAATGGTTCCGGAGCCGCGGCTTGCTGCAATTCTCTCGCCCATGGTTTCCAACGTCTCGAGCCGGGAATTCCAGAGGTGGACACGTCTTTTTTCGATGTTACTTGCAGCGGCCTCGGCTATCCAGTCCGTGTAGCGGTATAAGGGGGCGCAGCACTCTTGGGCGATTTGCCGGCGGAGTTCGGCGTATCGTTCTCCCCCTTGAGGCAGCGTCGGGAACCATAAGGGTCTGGGGAAAATCACGCTTTCGTTCGAGCCGTTTGTCCGCGCAACGAGCGCCAATGAGTCTGCGAGTCGGTCGCGGGATGCTTCGTCTACCCATGGCAGCACGGCGGCCTGGAGATAACCGGGCAACGCGTTCTCAGGGGGGTGAAGGGCCGCCTCTCGAAAGCGGTCTAGGGCCGCGGCGGCTTCGCCGTGAGCGAAGAGGCAGCATCCGTACCGGATCGCAAGGAAGGAGTTCCTGGGGTCTATCTCGTACGCCGTCTTGTAGGCGGCGAGGATCTTGTCCGACTCTTCGCGTTCGGCCAAGGCCTGCAAATACTTGGGGGATGGCGACTCATTTTTTTCGTTGTCGATCTTGACGGCCTGGCGCAACATGACGCGGCCGGACTCGTTGTTGGGTAGCGTGAGTCCGCTCAGATACAGCCGCTCAGCGGATGGATACCGCAGGAAACACTCAGAGAACCAAAGGGTCGCCGCGAATAGGACGACGGCCGCGACGCACAACCGAAACGCCCGCCGCGTACGCCGTGCGCCTGTATGGTCGCCGCCGAATCCCAGCTCGGGGAACTCGCGAGATCGTGGTTTCACGCACTACCTCCCATCAAGCGGCGGGCAATACGTTTTCCCTCTTCGACGCCCGGCTGGTCGAACGTCTGAACGTTGTAGAGTCGGCCGGCCATGGCCGTTTCGACTTCGAGCATATAGAGCAATTGCGCCACCGAATGGGCGTTGATGCGGGGCAGAATGATCCGCGTTACGGGCCGCGCGCTCGAGCGCAAGGCGTCGATAGTCCCGCGCAACTCAGCCGCCATCAACTTGTTCATGCTTTTCCCGCGAACATAATCGAGCGCGGCGATGCCGTGCAACACGTCCGGGATCCGGAGGGTATTGGCGAATCGGCGCACTTCGATGACGTTGATGAGCTTGTTGTTGGGTCCCTCCCGATACAGTTGAATCTGCGAATGCTGATCGGTTGCGCCCAGGGCCCTAATCGGGGTCTGGCCTGTGTAGACCTCGTCCCCGTCAAGGTCATGGCGCTTGCCAAGGCTCTCGGCCCACAATTGCCGATACCAATCCGCAACATCGCGCAAAGCGTCGGCATACGGCATCATCACGGACATCACTTTGCCTTTGCGCGTATCGGCAAGGTACTGGACGGCCGCGCGCAGATAGGCAGGATTGTCTTTGATGCCGGGCTTCGAGCATCGTGCGTCCATTGCGGCGCATCCGGCGACCATGGCGTCCAGGTCTAACCCCAGAACTGCGGCCGGAAACATGCCGACCGGCGAAAAGACGGAGAACCGCCCGCCTACGTTGAGGGGCACGACAAACTCCTTGAGTCCGTATTGGTCGGCCACGGGATGCAAGTGGCTGGGGGGCGCGTCGTTGCCCCGGGGATTGGTCGTAACGACGATATGGTCCTTTGCCGCCGGTGCCCCGAGTTTTCTTTCGATCAGATCGATCACGATCATGAGTTGCGCCATGGTTTCGGCGGTCCCGCCCGACTTGGAAATCACGTTATACAAGGTCTTTTGGGGTGGACACAGGCGCATCATCTGGCGAAACGTGACGGGGTCGATGTTGTCCATCACAAAAAGGCGCGGACAGCCTTTGCGCGCACGTTTCGTAAGTGCGTTGTAGTAGGGCGGTTTTAGCGCCGTCGCCAAGGCAGTGGCGCCCAGCGCGGAGCCCCCGATCCCCAGCACGACCAGATTGTCATATCGCAACGAGGCGAAATGGTCCGCTGTCGCCTTGACGTCGCTCAACGCGGCCTGGTCCTTGTAAAGGTCGTAGAACCCGTAGACGCCCTGCCGACGCTCGTCTTGAAGGATCGCGTGTGCGGACTCGACCCTCGGTGCAATTTCTCTGAGTTCGGCGGGTGTGATTCCGTGCTCCTGGCCTACGGCGGCGGAGGTCGCGCGCGAGATATCGATTCGAATGTCGGTATTCATGGTTCCCCCTCTCCATCTCCTGCAAAGAAACCGCGCAGCGCGTCGTACACGCGTTGCCCCGGCCCTTTGACCGTATGTAGTTCGGGCAAGGACTCGAGGAATGCCCTGCCGTAGTATCGCATCACAACGCGCCGATCGAGCACAACCACGGCACCCCGATCGCTCTTGCGCCGAATGAGCCGGCCAATGCCTTGTCGGAACTTGATGACGGCCTGCGGCACCGTGTAAGCCATAAACGAGTTGCCGCCCGCCGCGTCGATGGCCTCCGCACGCGCCTGAAGCACCGGCTCTGTGGGCACGCGAAACGGCAGTTTGGGCAGTATAACACACTGCAGGGCTTCGCCGGCAACGTCAACGCCTTCCCAGAAGCTGTCCGTGGCGAACAACACGCTCGATGGATCGCTTCGGAAACGTTCGAGCAAATGAGTGCGGGGGGCCGAGCCCTGTTTCATGGACGCGATGCCATGTTGTTTCAAATGTGTTTCAAGTCGCCGAAATGCATAGTCTAGCGCGTAGAAAGATGTGAAAAGTACGAAGGCGTGGCCCCGCGTGATGTCCAAGGCCTCGCGGATATGCTCAACGGACGCATCGAGAAACGCTTTATGCTCCGGTGACGGTATGTCGGTGGGAATGCACAACAAGGCCTGTTGCGTGAAGTCGAACGGCGTATCAAGCGCCACGGCGGCGACTTCGCGATCCGCAAGGCGGTCTAGTCCGATGCGGGAGAAAAGGTATTCGAAGCTCCGCTGCACCGCTAGGGTGGCGGAAGTCATGACGATGGTTTTAAGATTTGGGTAGACCCATTCGGCGAGTGGCTTTCCGACCTCGAGGGGGCAGGTCGCAATGCGGCAGATGGTCGATCGGTGGGCGTCAATCTCGATCCAGCGGACGGTGTTTGGCTTTAAGTCGGCGCTCGTGCCCTCGGCCAAACCGTTCGCGAGCGCCCGCAAGCGGCCTTCGTAGCCGCGGAGTTGGGCGAGTTCCGTCAGGAACGGCAACTCAGACTCTCCCGGGTTGGGTTTGATGGCTTTGAGTCGTTTGTGAAGCGCGTTACACTGCTTTGCGCAGGCCATCACGTCCTCGACCGCCGGGAGAGCGTAGACTTTGTGAATCTCGCGCAATTCGGGATCTTGAAGAATCTGTTCGGTCAGCCGCCACTTGACATCGCGTCCGATCTCGCCGCACTTCTCGGAAGCGAGGCTTCTGATGGCCGAAAACACGGCGATCAGGCTCTCGCGCGCCGCCGCTATCGCCGGCATAAGGCTGTTATGGATAAGGTCTTGAATTTGCTCGATCTCGGCAAGCGAAGCGGCCAGGGCTTTCTGGACGAGTTTTCGCGTGATAAACGGCAGCAGGCCGCGTTCTTTCCCGCGCTCGGCGTTGACAAAGCGCCCGAGTAGGGCCAACGCACCGCCTCGCGTCACCCTCGAGCCGAAGTATTCGGTGGCGGAGTCCTCGATGTTGTGCGCTTCATCGAAGATCACGCGTTTGTAGGCGGGCAGCACGGCCAGCGACGTGAAACTGCCGATCTCTTTCTTGATCGCCATATCCGAAAAGAGGATATGGTGGTTGGCCACGACAATGTCGGCCTTAGCGATTTGGCGCCGGGCCTTGTTAAGGAAGCACTTCTTGGCGTAAGAGCACTGCACGCCCGCGCATAGGTCCGCCTCGGAACACAGCCGTTCCCACAGTTCGCGAGGCGGCACAAACGGCAGGTCCGAGCGGCTACCGTCGCTCGTCTTGTTCGCCCATTCCGAGATAGTGCGCAGCGCCTCCTCGACGTTCTCGTCGTCGAAGAGGGTGGCTTCGGAGAGGGCGCGCTGTAACTTTCGGAAGCACAGATAGTTCGCGCGGCCCTTGACCAATACCGCCGAGAACTTCTCGTCAAGACACTTCTCGAGTAGCGGAATGTCCTTGGCGATGATTTGCTCTTGCAGGTTGATGGTTTTCGTCGAGACGATGACGCGCTCGCGGTTCCGAACCGCCCACGCGATGGCGGGCACGAGATACGCCACCGTCTTGCCGATGCCCGTCGGCGCTTCGATAACGGCTATCCCGTCGTGGTTGAAGGCCTCGGCCACCGCCGCCATCATCTGGGCCTGTTGGGGCCGGACCTCGAATTCCGGCAGGAAACGCGCCATGGGGCTGTTGGGACGCAGCGTCTCGGCAAGGTCCGTTGGGCTGAGTTTGTGCTTGTTCTTTTCGAGGAACGGCTCGACAACGACGTAGACGCGCGCGACGTCGTTATCGACAATATAGACGCCGTGGCCGTGGTGGCCGAAAATCGAGGCCAGTTCGAGATCCGCTTCGGAGGGGCCGATGTCGCCGCCTGGATGGTTGTGCACGACGACAGCGCCGACCTCGAGCGCCTCGAAAATGGCGGGCACGGCGTCCTCGGTGCCGCGCGAACACACCCGGGCCCGCTCGACCACGCCGTCGCCGTTCAACGCCCCGGCAAAGAAGACCTCGCGGCCACCGGCCTCGATGATTTCGCGCCGCATCCGTTCGAGCGCCGCCGCGCCGATCCGCACATCCGCCTGCTGGCCTATCTGCTCGATGTCCGACATGCCCTAATGCTAGCAGGTTTCGGGCAGCCAAGTTAAATCGGAAATCCAAGACCCAGAACGGACAACGGACAATGCAAAATACATCAAACAACCGCACCGGGGCGCTTGGCAATGGTTCATACCAGCTTACATTCAGACATGGATTCATATGGCTCCGGGCAAGCCATGGCCTTTCTGTCATCCTGAGCGAAGCGAAGGATCTCGCACTCGTGAAAATATCCGTGGAATCGGGATTCTTCGCGTTGCTCAGAATGACGCGCAACTCAATACATCTGTCACGCAGAGCATTGCTGGCCGTATCGAGTTAGCATCTCTCTGAACGCAACTTGCCCTCCAATGACGATAGAAGATGCAGGTGAAGCAAGAGCACACCACGGATTGCGCGGATCGACACAGATTGAGAAGGCATCGGATCCCGATTCCTATCAGTGCAAATCCGTCTTATCGGTGGCCTATTCTGCGCTCTCGTTGTGGGTCTCTGCGTTTCGAGAGAGGCTGTCAACGCGGCAAGATGCCGCTTCTACATTGGCGTCAACGTAGACGCGGCAGCTTGCCGCGTTCCTTACGCCCGGATCTCGGACTCGATTCACTCGTTGTTCGTGTCGAGCGGGACTCGTTCGAGCACGACCTCGAACCTCGATGCGTCTGATGCGGCGCCTAGATCCCCGAACAGAAACTCGATGTCCCGCCGAGTCCGCACATTGCTGCCAATCTGTACTTCCATGCGGGACTCGATACACCTGCTTGCCTCCGCGACAAGTTGACCGTCGGCGTCAGCTAGCCTTACGGTCAGGCGCCATTTCGGTTCTCTCCAGCAGAGAAGCCAGACAAGGGCTGTTCCGCGGACCTTATCGTCCGCTTTCTTGAACTTGATCCACTGCGCCTTGATCGCCTCCGCATATTCCGGTGTGCCCAGCGCCAATTCCAATGGAATCACCTCGTCAAACCGAACCGGGTTGCCTTGGCTGGTCCGGACGGATTCGATTTGAAACCGGAACTTGGCAGCCTTTTCGAGAACCGTCTCTCTGTCGAAGTCGAAATGGGGTGTTGCGCTCTCGATCTGGGCAACTCTCTCTATGATCCCCGAATTCGCGTGTGTGTTCTCAGCGTGGCGGAGAATGTTGTCATCGGCGTCTAGTATATCGACGCTCATCAGCCACTTCGTATGTGGCCAGGACGCGAACTGAATGTGAAGAGTCCCGCGCAGCCGGTTGTCCTCTTCAGCAAACTCAATCCGCGGATACTGCTGCACAATCGACTTGCCATCCGTAACGCTCTGCAGCGGCAATACTGTGAGTACACCCAATCGGAACGTGCCTTCTACCCCGTTCGCCATCCCCGAAACTGCCTCTGCGAACGGCTCGACGGCGCTTTCATCGTCTTCCCGCCTAAAACGCCATGCTGGGGCGGCTTCCGCCGAGCTCTCCTTTTCCTCGCTCTCCTCCTCCTCAGTTGGCACCCGTTCACCGAAGTAGGCACGGATCATCCATTCGCGGCCCGTGTTTCCTTGAGGAACCTGCCGTTCTTGGCAATGCCCG